>JACRAI010000030.1 GCA_016213425.1 archaeon
CCTGCTTGGCAATTTCTTTTCCTAACTCATAAGTGTATTGCGCGGCAAAATAACCTGAAACTAAACGTGCGTACATAACTGCTACTGAGTTTTTAGCTCTAACTAAAGGATTAACATAATTAATGAATTCTTTGAGCATTCCTATTTTTTCTTCATTCAATTCTTCTCCTGCTCTGTTTAACTCTTCTCTTGTAAATTTATCCAAGATTTCTTGATCTATTACTCCGCAAAGTCCGTTTTGTTCAAGTGAACTTTTAGTCTGATCATAATGTTTTAAAGCAAATCCTTCAAAGAATTTTTGATATTTTTTAACTGCAATATTCTGTGCAGCTTGCTGTACTTCTTGATCTAAACTAGACTTTAATGTTGGTTGCTCATCTGGTCTAGGCGTGGCATCAAACGCTTTCACTGCTGAATCTCCTGATTCTAGCGCTCTTTGCAATTTATCTTCTTCAGTTATTATTGGATTATGCCTTTTCTTTTCCATTTTATTGTTCTCCTAATTTTTTTACGTATTTTTGTGTTGCTTTGGCGATTTTTTTATTGAAGTTTTGGCTGGTGTAACTGAGCGCGCAAAGAAAAGTAAATATTCCTGCTAAACTTCCCGCACCGCAAATGGCTGCGATCTGGTCGGTAGTTAAATTTTTTTCTCCGCCTCCACTATAATAATGGAATAACAATGAGGAAAGCAAAGCGGTTAAAAGTCCTCCAGAAGACCCTTTACCTATCTCATTCCAGGGAATTTCGTAGCTTCTGGCAGTTTGTATTCGTAACAGAGGCGTTACATGTTTCAAGTATTCTCTCATTATTTCTTTTTCTTTAGGCGTCCATTCTTTTGTTGGTTGATCTGTGAGTTTTAATTCTAAATTTTGCCTTTCTAATTCATTATTCAAGAATTCATCAATTGTTTGATTGCTGACAACTCCGCAAATGTCATCTTCTAAATATTTTTGTTCGAACTTTGTGTATTTACTTGCTAAGTTTTGTAAAAAGTATTGTGTTTCTTGATCCTTTATCTTTGAATCTTTTTTTTTAGCAGCTAACTGTGAATCATCAAATACTGGCGGATTATGCCTTTTCTTTAATTGTTCTTTTTTTTTGGATGGTACAGCTAGTTCTGATAGTGGTCCTGGTGTACTATCGAAAGCTTTCACTGCTGCATCTTGCTCTTCTTTCGGTTTATCTTTACTAAAGTAATTGAATAATTCCATTTTTAGTCCTCTGAGGTAGGATTAATAATTGCCCATTTATAAAGCTTTCTATTTTTACTACTGTTTAATGGTTAAAAATTGAAAATCTTCTTGTAAGTGCAAGCATGAGAAAGAAAATGAAGTGCCCAAATTGTGAGAAAGGAGAATTAGCTGAAGTTAATGATATTGTTAATGATTTAGATGGCTATTTTTTTGTTGTTAAAGGTAAAAGATGTGGGGTTATTGTGGAGAAGAATTTATTGGAGAAGAAGAAGGCCAAGGAATGATCAGAAGAGCTAAAACGCTCGGCGTGTGGGGCACTCAATTAAAATTGCACAGAAAGCTCAGTAGAAGTGCTAGGGGAACTGTCTTAAGAATACCTTTAGACATTGAAAAAGAAATGAAGCTTAAAGGTTCTGAAAATGTTTAATATCAAAGGTAGGAAATAAAAAATTATTGATTGAAATAGATTAGTGTGTTCTTTTCTTCCGAAAACAATTTAAACAAGCAATAATTCTGCCTAATTAATGAAAATAACTCGGTATGCACAGTCTTGTTTTCTTATAGAAGTTAAGGGTAAAAGAGTACTTATAGACCCAGGATACTTGAATTTTAATGAGTACTTGTTAAAGCATGACTGGAAAGATATTGATATTTTATTAGTAACTCACAAGCATCAAGATCATTTTCATGAGGAAGCAGCTAGGCATATTTTGCGTGATGATAAAACGCAATTTTTTACTAGTAAAGAAGTTGCTAAAGCACATAAAGAATTCACTTCTAATATAGTTGAAGAAGGAGATACTGTTAATTTTGGTGATTTTAAAATAGAAGTAACTCAGGCATTTCACGGATTTCTACCCACAGAAAGAGGTAAAGAAGTTCATGAAGGTTTAGGATTCATAATTGATGATGGAGATAAAAGAGTTTATCATACTGGCGATACTATTTGTTTTGACAATAAACGCAAAGCAAATGTAGTTATTGCACCTGTATCTGGTAGAGGTCTAGTTATGGGTCCTTATGAGGCTGCTTTATTTGCTAAAGACTGCGGTGCAGAACTTTTAATACCTTGTCACATGGATAATCCTAAATATCCAGTAAATCCTGAAGTTGTCAAGAAAACTTTTGAAGAACTTAAAATCACTTATAAAATTCTTGAAATCGAAGAAAACATTGATGTTTAGAGTTCTGAGCACGTATTAGTTTGCGGTTCGCGGTTTGAGGCGATTTATATCTATACTGCAAACTTCAAACCGATTTGCTACAAACCTTAAACTACCAACTCCGAACCAGTAACTGCAAACTACTTGATCCATTCTTTTCTTAATACAGACATTCTAATCATATCATGATATTCTTTTCTGTGAAAGTACTCTTCTCTAAGTATTCCTTCTTTTTTGAATCCTAGTTTTTTGCAAATATGCTGCATTCTTTTATTTGTCACATAACAAATCATCCAAATTTTGTTCAGTTTTATTTTTTTGAATGCAATGTCTAAAACTAGTTTTATTGCTCTGCCTGCGTGTCCTTTACCCCAGGCATTTTTGTTTCCAATGATGGTTCCTAATCTTCCGTTCCTTGCTGGCCAATAAATTTGGTGAATCCCTATCTGGCCAATATAATTGTGATTTTCATCCTCAATAGAGAAAACTTTGTCTGTTTTTGAAGCTAATAAATTCTTCAAGAATTCTTTTTCTTTGTTTATGGTTATTTTTTTATTAAATTTAGCAAAATTCTTCGTAACTTCTTTATCATTAACCCAAGTCATTACATTATCAAGATCACTCATTCTTAAATGTCTGATGTATGTTTTCGGTGATTTCATAGGTGTTTTATTTGAGGTTTTCATTTTTAAATGAAGCCAATGTTCTTGTTTTTACTTCGTTGAAATCTGGAATTTTTATCATCAAAGGAGTTAAATCTTTTTTCCATATCTTGGACTTATTATCTATTGCCTGCATAAATTCTTTCAAATCAAATTTTTCTTTGTAATATTTTAATTTTTCGTTAATTAACTTCAAATCAGGACTTGCTTTTTGATCCAGTAAAAAATTTATGTCAAAAAGATCTCTTGCTTTTTCTCTAGTCATGATTGCTCTGATCTTTTCAGCGAATATTTCTTTCAAGTCCATAACTTTAACCAAATAAGAATTAAGATCTTTGTATACTGGTTTTATTTCTTTCAATTGTGGTTCTAAAAGTACTTTTTCTCTGTTGCTTATTTCCAATAGTAGATAAAACACACTATTTTCTTGACCGTTATATAACGGGCCTTTAATTTTTAATCGAATAGTTTTTCCAAGTTTTAGATCTTTTTGTATTTCAAATGAAGAATCATAACCTGCTATTTCAAGATCTTTAACCAGTTTTTCCATTAATTTACGAAGTTCAAACTCTTTACAAAGAGTGAAATCAAGATCCTCGCTAAATCTTGGTAGTTGATAGATTTTTTGTAATGCAGTCCCTCCTTTGAAAATTAGATGTCTGTCAGATATTTTATATAAAATCATCAGAGCTAAGTGTTGTAAGTAATCCCTTTCAATTTGTCCTAAGTTTAGGCCTGTTATACTTCTGTACTTTTCTAAATCAGTTCTATTCAGCATTTAAATCCTCATTTAATATTATTCTAAACTGCATATCTTTTTCTCCTCTTATTGGTAAAAGAGGATTTAAAGGTTCGTAACGTTTAGTTGATCTTTTTTTAGCTAACTTTGTGTAAAATGAATACTTTGCTTCTTTTAGCAAGTAGCCCAATCTTTTTAAAACTATTTTTGAATTTAAACGAAAGGCATAATCTATTAATTTTTCTTTATCAAATTTAAAACTTTTCAGTATGTTAAAAACTTCTTGGAGGTATATTTGCTTCATTGACAAACAATCAAGCATCAATTTTTCTTTTTCAGCAATAAAAAAGGACTTTTCATCAAAAACACTTTTTGTATAACCAAATATTTTTTTCTTTTCCAGTTTATAAAATTTTATTTTGTAATTTTCAAAAATTATTTCTTTTTTTATTTTTGGTGATACAACTTCGATGACTGCAGGTATTTGGGTTGTTGCTTTGTAAAAACTTAACGCGCTAAGAAAAGAAATATAAGATGGAAAAACTAAGTTTGATGCTACTGCTAAAATATTTGTTCCTTTAAGGCAATATTTTCCTTTTTCGATTTCAGTTATTAAACTTCTTTTTTTTAAGCGAAACATTACTAAAGAACTATATGCTTCGCTCTTGTTTATTATTCTTGCAATATCTTTGATCTTGAAAACTACTAGTGAACTTTCTCTTAATATTTCAAGCAGTTTTATTGTGTTCATACGTAATAATAAACACTCACTAATATATAAACTTTTTGTTTATTAATCTTATCAAAAATGATAAGATTGATGTATGAAAAATAATCATTATGACGTTGTCAATCATAGTTAACAAATTTGTTAAGCTTTATCAATAAAAATTATAAAATCTCTCGTTAATTAGTGATTACTTTCAAGTGGTAAAAATAGAAAAGTTTAAATAACGAGATTTTTTTCTTGTTTAAATAAACATGGAAACTTCATTCATGCATAAATTAAAGGAAAATTCTTGGATAGGGATAGTCGCATTGGTTTATTTTGCCAGTATGGGCATAACTTATTATATGGATCAATGCTACAAAAATGATACTGTACAAGCAGCCTAAAATGAGAAAC
>JACRAI010000029.1 GCA_016213425.1 archaeon
AAGCGTGTCTTTCCAATAACCGCTCAACTCGTCCCTGGACGGATGTATGTCTGCTCGTTCCATAAGCTTTCCTAACGACTTAGCCCCCGAAAACGATATTTGTCAAAGCAAAGCATCAAGTTCTTTATTTGATCATTATACTTTTCAGATATTTCTTCTTTTATGTTATACATGCCATAATAATCACTTTCGCCAAGCAGCAAATATTCTTTACACAGTTCATCTTTCAATTTTTCACTTAATTCACGAAGCTGCATTTGTTCCCCTTCAGAATTACCTTTTTTTTGTTCTTTCTCATACGCTTTCATTAAATCTTTAGCTTCAAAATAACTTAATTCTCCATCATTTGTGTGATGCGTTATTTTTTCTTCAAAACTCATTTGCGGAAACTCTGGAAGTTTTGGTTGAGGAGCGCAAGAGCTAAGCAAAACAAAACTGCTCACTCCTAACGCTTTCTTTAAACTCATTCCTTAACACCTTTGCAAATATCATAAACAATTGGTCCGACAACTCTTGCGTAAAACGCAAGAGGATGAATTAATCCATCTAGACCGAATAAAACATTAAAAATCCCGTCTGCGGCATGATAACCTATGTTATTATTAGTGAAATCATCTCTGCGATATTTTTTAGTTAACACTCTTAGCGTGATTGGCAGAAGAGCGCTTAAGAATAATCCTAATATTTTTCTTTTTGTATCAACTAAGACATAGTCCGGAAACACTTCTTCGAATGTTTGTGTAGTGAAATTTTCTTTATTTGTTGTTTCTGAAAAATCTTGAGTGATCAATCTTATTTTTTGTTCAAAATCACTATATTCTTGACTTGCCACAAGCCAACTAATCAATCCAAAACTAACATGTCTTTTATCATTCCAAAAACTATGTTCAACTTTCTCTTTAGAGTTTAAATATGATTTCAAAATATTCAATTTTCTGTTTAATAAATTTTGAACTTCTTGTTCTTCCATGTACGATCTGATAAATCTTAAATCATCCAGGTCAACATTATACGTTTTGTATGCTTTAACTAAATCTTCTATTGTTAAATTATTTTTACTGTCTAAATAGCTCAATTCTTGTTTAGGATTTTCACTGATTGTTTTCTTAAGTATTTCTGAGTGTTCTTTTATTAACTGTTCATCTGTTAAATAAATCAAGTTTGCTTTGTTATCTAGCAGTCCAGGATAAAATTTTTTTAAACTTTCCAAATTTTCAAGTTTAGAAGAAACTGTTTTTTCATCTTTTTCTGTTCTTTTTTTCTCCCCTAACATTTTTAGTTTTTCTTCCAAATAATCGTGTGATGCTTTTATTTCTTCAGGTGTTAAAATTCCATCTTGAATTTTTTCTCTAGAAAATTCTTCATAGCTTTTTTTTAGTTCTGAAAAACTTTCCTGTGCGTAAACGGGACTTGCTAAAGCAACACTTGCAATTATTCCGCCCGCCAATTTATTAATCATTTCTTCAGCCCCTTGAAAGTCTCCCAGACAACTGGAACTGCAAATCTGAGATAAGTTATTGAATGGTGAATTGATTCAATACCTAACACGCCCAGCAAGAATATGTCAAAAAGATGATAGTTGCTTTCATTGTCAGTCCATTTCTCATCTTTTCTATACTTTTTTATTTGATCTCTTAAAATTAAAGGTCCAAACAAAGAACAAAGTATTATTGAAAAATTAAGGGCATTAAATTTGTAAAAATCAGGAAATTCTTTTTCAAACGTATTTATTTTTGCATTTCTTATTTGAACATATTCACCCAGCACATTTACAAGGCTTTCGCCCGAGTCTGAATATTTTCCTTTGTACTCTTTTCGTATTGTGAAGAATGGCAGAATTCCTATGCTCAAGTAAGGTCTTGTATTGAACCAGCTATCCTTGCAGTTATCATAACTTTCAAAATAATTCCTAAAAAAAGGTTGTTGTTTTCTAAGAATTTTTGCTAAAAAAACATTATCTGTGTTATGTCTTGACTCTATGCTTGTGTATGCAACAGCTAAATCCTGCAAAGTTAAGTTTTCTTTATTATTAAAATATTGCAATACTTTTTCATCTTGTATTTTGCTAATTAACTCTTCTTTTTCTTCATTGTTTAATTTTTGGTCAGCCAAATAAACTGCATTAGTGTTTTCATCAAACAATCCAGGATATTTTCGCAATAAATCTTTCAAAGGATGCTCAAAAAACTCTTTTGCATAATCATAACTTTCTTTTTCTTCTATTATTTCAGAATTATTTTTTAACAACTTATCTAAACTAACTATTTCTTCATGACTTAAAAATCCGTCGCTTAAGCTTTCGCGAACTTGAGATTTGTACGTTTCTTCTAATTGAACAACACTATTAAACTTTTCTTGCTGAACTTCTTGAGCATAGCTAGAGCTAAGAAAAGCAGTGCTTATTATTGATCCGCTAATTAGTTTTTTTATCATTTTTCTTCCTATTAGTGGCTTCGTAAAGTACAGGTAAAGAGTTTCTTATCCAAAAAATACTCGGGTGAAGACCATCGAGAAAAAATGCCCCGACCAATCCATTAAATCCAATATTTCCAACTAACACACCAGGACCTATATCTAAATCTCTTTTATACGCTTTTGCCATTAAATGAATGACAAAAGGTAAAGAAACGTATAATATGAAAAATAATATGTTGTCTTCTCTCTTATAAATTTTTTCAAGTTCTGGAAATGATTCTTCAAAAGAATGAACATGAATTATTGATCGAGTGTGCTCTTTTTGTAAAACACTCTCTAGATTTTCTCTTTTTTGGCTGTATTTTTCCATTAAAGGCTTTAATTCATCCATTATTTTCTTAACTCCTACATGAGTATATCTTTTGAACTCTTTATCTTTTTCTTCGAGAGTTGAAGCAAGTGCAACAAATTCTTGGTAAAGCGTTGAGTGTGATAATAATTTTTCTTCAATTGTTCTAATTGAAGGTTTGTTTTTTATATTTCTGTAAATAATGACTAGATCGTAAAGGTTGAGTCTTTTTTTATTCTTGAACTTGTCAAGTTCTTTATCATCAGTATAACTCAACAATTTTTGGATATTAGAATTATCTTCCTCGCTTAACAATTCACTGCTATGATACACTAATCCTGCTTCATCATCAACAAGTCCAGGATACTTTTTTACTATCAATCCTAAACCGGGAATTTTTTCTTCATGAGTTTTAACTTTACCAATATTTTCTTCTAAGAATGATCCTAAACCTGCAGATTCTTGAATTGTTAATAAATCATCTTCTAAAGCAGCATTAACTTTTGAATCATAAACTTCTTTTAATTCTTGAAAAGTGTTGAATTCTTGCGCTGTTGTATTTTGTTTTTCATTAGTCTTTTGTTCTTGAGAAAATGCAAGGAGCGGAAGCGATCCTAGATAGACCGCTATCGCGCTCTTGCACAATCCAGATAAGAGTGATTTTTTATACATACTTTCTTCTTCTGTTAGGTGTGTAACCTTTGTAAATTTCATTAACTAAAGGAATCGCCATCCTCACGTAAAATATTTGAGGTAGAAGCATTTCAAAACCTAGAAGACCAACTCCCGCATCAAATGTATGATACCATACTTCTCCTTCAGTCCATTTAGTTCTTCCAGTATATGATTTAACACCAAATCTTAAGCCTAAAGGTGCAAACATTGAAAACAAACAAGTAAAGACGTGCCACCAAGAAGGAGCATTAGGGATGGCTTTTGTAAAATCTTTAATTTTGAAATCACCACTTAAACCGCCTAAATTGCGTTCTATTCTTTTTTCTGAATCTTCGATTTTATTACGATACTCTCCAGCATACTTTATCGCTCCTAAAATACCCAAATTCCACCTTGAAGTTTCATTATACCACTTGTCTTTTTTTAATTGTGTCGTTGTAATAACATAAACAGTATACGCTGATGAAGTTTTTTCAACTTCTTCTTTGTTGCTTATTTCTTGCGCGTTAGAAAGTATTTCCCCCCCAACTAAATCATAAGCATAACAAATTTCTATTAAATCTTTAAGTGTTAAATTTTCTTTGATTAATACTTTTTCAAGATTTTTATTTGGTTTTTCTTGAATTAAATTTTTTAATGAATCTGAATGTTCTTTGCTTAATTCTGTATTTGCATCATACGCGATATTTACTCTATTATCTAGAAAAGCAGGGTAATTGTTCAGCACTTCATCAATCACAGGAATAAAAGTTCTAATAACCTTTTCTTGAGATGCAGAAATACCTTGCAAATGCTCTAAATTCTTTAGTAAAAAATCGTTCAAAGTGTAAATTTCTTCAGAAATCAATAAATTGTCGCTTAATGCTTCAATGGCCATTTCTTTATGTGCTTGATTTAGCCCTTTGTATGAATTAACTAATTCTGTTCTGGGAGTAATATTGTTTTTTGGCTGTTGAACTTCTTGAGCTTGAACTGGACTGGCTAACGCTATGCTTGCTGTCAATCCACCAACTATTTTTTTCATCATTTTTTCTCTGTGCCCTTCGATATTTCATAAATTAATGGTGCAACAAATTTTGCTGGAAAAATCCACGGGTGGAGAAAATCCAATCCTAGAGTTGTTCCAAAAACGTTAACTAGATGAAATGCCACTTCGTATTCGGATGTTTGCGTGTCTTTTCTGTATGCTTTTATTAGTCCGTGAAGTAATGCAGGTCCAATAATTGAAGCAATGGCAAGGAAAAATAGTTTTAAAGTGGCTTTTGGATAATTAGGAAATTCTTCTTCAAAAGATGCAAAATTTATTTGTTCCATTTTTAAGCTATGTTCTAAAGATATTTTTAATAACTTTTTATTTTCCTCGTATTGACTTTTGTCTCTTGAGTTATTAATAAATAACAATGGAAGAATGCCTACACTGTAATATTTTTTGTTAACTGAACTTTCTTCAATTTTTTTTCTTGAATCAAAATAATCATTGAGTAATTTTAACTGTTTTGCAAGTTCGCTCAAGCCAGGTTCTGTGCTTTTTGCAAGATCAAACCTTATCTTTTTTTCTAAATCTTTTAATTCTTCTTCTTTGATACTTGATTCTTCAGTATTTCTATTTGAAATAAAAACCAGATCTTGAACGTATAAATCTTCTTCAGTCAACAATTGTCTAGCTTCAACAGAGTCTAGAGAACTAATTGCTTGTTTCAGCATTTCTTCCTGGAATTCTTTTAATTTTTGTTCAGAAGAATAAACAATCTTTGCTTTATCATCAATTAATCCAGGATATTGATCTATGAGTTTTTGTATTATTTTTTTACTTTCATTTAATTCAGTTATTTTGCTTGCAAGAGTTTTTGTTTCAGATTTAACTACTTCTTCAATTGCGTCATTTCTTAATTTTTGCTTTTCATAATAGTCTTCATTCATTTCTTCCTGCAAGCCGTCCTCTAAAATTTTGTGTAATTCTACTACCTCTTGGTGAGTTAACAAGTTATCACTTAAAGTCATGTTAAGAGCATGTCTGTACTCATGAGTCAAACGAGTTTCTTTTTCAACTTCTTGAGCTACTACAGGACTAGTTAAAACGAATGGAGCAATAGACAATGCTATTTTTTGGTACAATTTCATTCAGGCACCACTTTCCATCCTTTCAAAACTTCGTGCACTAAGGGAGCAGCTAATCTTACGTAGAATATTGAGGGATGAATAATTTCTAAACCACAAAGACTCATTACTCCTCCATCAATTAAATGATAATTAACATCACTATCTTTAAACTCGCCCGTTCCTCTATACCATTTGCCTAAAAATCTTACTGGTACAGGTGCTACAGTAGATAATATAAATGTTAAAAAGTACCACAGGTTAGGATCAGGATAATTTGGAAATTCCTGCTCTGTTGGAGGTACTTTAATATCGTTTAATAGAGTGTATTCTTTCAATTTTTGCCAAACTAACTCTTGTTTTTTTCTAAAATCATCCGGATTTGAACTTAGAAGCAGTCCTCCAAAGAAGCCGCAACTAAAATATTTTTTGTCATTAAAATAACTGTTTTCTACATTTTTAACGGATTTCAAATAATCATTATATAACTCTAAATGCGCGCTTAAGATAGATTTTTTAATTTCTTCATTCACACCTGGTGTTTCTTTAATTTGTTGTTTTTTCAATTGGTTGTTTATGAACACAAAATCTTTGATTGTTAATTCTGATTCAATTAATTCTTTAATTCGAGGGTTTTCGCTCTGTTCAATGATTTTTTTCAATGAAGCAGATTGGGTTGGTTTTAGCTTTAATTCAGAATCATACGTTATATTTGTTGTCTTATCTGTTATTCCAGGATACTCTTCCATTATTGAATCTAATGAAGATAAATTGTTTTTTTCACTTGCTGGATTATCTTTTTGCTTAAATCCTTGTTCGGCTATTTTTGATAAATTTTGTTCTAAAAATAAATTGAAAGTTTCAACGTCATCTTTTGTTAATAAGTTGTCACGCAATTTCTCGTAAACTAATTGTTTGTATTCTGCATCCAATTCTGTTATAGAGTATGTTTTTTGTTCTTGAGCATAAAGAGTGCTTGTTAGAGCTGTGCTTGCAATTAATCCGCTAACTAACGTTTTAATCATTTCTTCAGCCCCTTGCACATTTCCCAAACAATTGGCAATCCAACTCGAGTGTAGAATACAACTGGGTGAACCATGTCAACACTGAAAATACCTAAAAAGCCATTAATTCCGCTATAAAAAAATTCTCCTGTGCTCCATTCTTGATCTTTTCTGTATTTTTTAATCAAAGAATGAACTAATGGTACTGCAAAAGCAGAAATTATTCCTGTTACAAGGTAAAAAACAGAATATGGAAAATTAGGGTATTGCTCTTCAAATGAAGAAACTTCCACTGGATTCTTATTATACTCTGCAATTCTGTTCTCTAATTTTTGAGTTGCTTCAATGAGCCCTTTTTTAAGCGGTCCTAAATCCAGAAGACTTACCAATCCAACAGAAAAATATTTTGTATCATGATAAGTCCAATCTTTTTCTATTTTTTTTCTTTCAATAAAAAATTCTTGCTCTGCGTTGAATTGTTTTCTTAAGTCTGTGACTAAATCATTATTTATTTGTTTTAACTCAGAATAATCGGAGTTTACTTGCTCTTTTATTTCAAGATTGGTCATTGACAAAACCAGATCGCTTATTTTTAATGTTCCTTTTTCAAGAATGTTTTTCAATTTTTCGTTATCAATGTCTGAAATTGTTTCTCTTAAGATTCTTGATTCTTCAGTTTTTAAAGGGGTTTCAGCACTATATGTTACATTAAAATTTGTTCCATACTCTTTTTTTATCAATCCAGGATAATTTTCTTCACACAATTGAAGAAGGATTTTTCTTTTTGCATAAATTATTTCATTATATTTGAATATCTCCTTGTTTTCATTCTGAACTTTTAACTCTATTTCTTCTCGTTTTGATTCATTTAATTTTACTTCTTTAGCAAGAGTGCTTTCTAAATTTTCATTCAAAAACTAGTACATATCTTTAATATCTTCAGAGTTTAGAACTCCATCAATCATTCCTTTATTCAGTTTTGATCTATATTCAATGTCTACTTCTTCAACAGTGTTAAATTCTTTAGATTCAGTTATTTGTTGAGCTATGGCAGGGCTAGTTAAAGCAAGCGATGCAAGACCTATAATTATCTTCTTCATTTTTTCACTCCTTTACCAATCTCCCAAATGAAAGGAACCAATAATCTTGCTGGAAGAATATACGGGTGTAATGCATCTACACCTAATGCTGAGACTACTCCGTCACACGCGTGGTATCCTCCTTCTGCGTCAGTCCAATGGCTTTCTCTACGATAATTTTTAAGTAAAAATCTAAGAATTGCAGGGGCAATTGCGGATAATAAAACTATACAATCCAAAGGATTGGGAAAATGATAGTCTGGCAAGTCTTCTTTTAAAGATTTCAATTCAACATCATTCATTTGAGTGTAAGTTCTTACTTGTTCAAGAATAGTGTTTCTTGTTTCTTTATACTCATTTGTTGGTTGTTCATAAACTGCTAATTGTACAAAGCCAATAAACATTATTTTTTTAGTATTCATCCAGCTATCTTCCATATCTTTTCTTCTTTTAAAATAATTCTCGTAAGCTTTTAAGTGGCTTTCCATTAAACCTAGCATTGTGGTTTTTGTTAAGAGATCTATTGGTTCCATTACTCCTTCTTGATTATTGTACATCAAATATGAGAGAGCTAAGTCTTGAATGTTTAAACTTTCTTTGCCAAGTAGTTCTTCCAGTTTTGGTGAAGGATTTGTTCTAATTATTCCTTTAAGAGCTTCAGTTTCTTCTGCGCTAAGAGGTTTGTTAAAAGAATAAGTCACTCTGGCTCTGTTATCTACCAGCCCGGGATATTTTTCAAGTAAACTGCTGAAATCAACAGAATTATTGCTTTCTCCTGTTTCAAGATTTTTTAAAGTTTTATATAACTCTTTTATTTCTTCATTTGTTAAAACCTTATCTTTAACGCATTCCAGCATTTTTGTTTTATAATTCCTTTCCTGTTGACTAATCGAGTCTGCGCTTGCGTATGCTGGCAGAGCTAAGCTTGCAATTCCAATTAAAGAACTGATTATTTTTTTCATTTCACCAACCCCTTTAAAGTTTCATGAATTACTGGACCGGCAAGTCTTACGTAAAATACCCACGGAGCTAAAAGATCAATTCCGAAAGCTGAAGCAGCACAATCTAGTCCATGATACCATTTATCTTCATCAGTCCATCTTTCATCATTTCTATACTTTTTAATGCAAGCTCTGACAATCAAAGGAAAAAATAAGGAAACTAAACTTAACGCAAGGCTTCTTCCTTTCGGAAAAGGATAATTGGGAAATTGTTCTTCTATAGACTGTGCTTTTATTTCTTTAACGCCAGTGTACTCTTTTAATTCGTGGAGAATATCTTTTTGTGCGGCTTCAAAATTATTAGGAACTGTTGCAAGCCAAATAAAAAGTCCTGGGCTGAAAGATTTATTGAATCTTTCTTTTTTATTATTAAAAATGCTCGTCTCAAACTCAATCGCATACGCAATATATTTTTCGTATGTTGAACTGTGTTTTTTTAACTTTTTTTTTATGAGTTCTTGATTCTTTTTTTCTTCAAAAGTCAAAGTGTTTGATTCACCAGTAGGTTCTTTATCATAATAAGCAATCGTTAAACTTCTTAAAGTTAAAGTTTCATTCAACATTTTTTTTAACTCTTCATTGCCTGATTTTTCTAAAACGCTTCTTAACATTTCTTGTTCTTCTGTATTCAAAACTTGTTCAGGATTGTAAGTAAATCTTGCTTTTTCATCAATTAAGCCAGGGTAATTGTTCGTGATTTTTTCTAAATCTTCCTTTTTTTCTTCATTTATTTTTGTAGAATTTTTATTATTCAAAAGAATTTCATTTTTTGATAAAAAAGACTGAAGTTCAAAAACTTCATCTAAAGTAAGAATGTTATCATTTAATTTTTCAAGAACTTTTTCCTTGTATTTTTGTTCTAGTGCTTGATAAGGATCTTGTGTTTTAGCATTCAAACTAGAATAATTCATGACTCCAGAAAAAGCTAGCGCTGTAATCGTGCATTTGCTTACTTTCTGGATTGTGCATTTTTTGAAGTACTTCAGTACGTTCATATTAGTTCTATTTTTCCTTTAATAAATCTATCAAGGGCTTCGTAAAAGTCGTCTTTTGTTAAAGGCTTATCTGGATTTTGTTTATAAGAAATATGACGAGCAGTTTTAACAATTGTTTCAATATCGCTTCCTGTAGCATCTGCATTTTTTTCTTCGAGCTTTGAAACAATTTCTCTGATATCTAAATCGTGGCTTACTCCAACGTTGTAAAGTTTTGTCTTAAAAATTTCTATTTTTTTATCAAAGCCAGGTACAGGAACGTAAATCTTAACATCAAATCTTCTTATAACCGCAGGATCAAAAACTTCTGCTAGGTTTGTTGAACCCATAACTAAAACGTAGCCATCTTCTCCGTTTTTTCCACTCTCGCTCAATTGAGTCATTTGAGCAAGCCATTCTTCAGTTGCAGCAGCTGTTTCTCTTTCTGCACCGCCCTCTCTATAATTTCTTCTTGCAGCTAATCGAGTCATTTCGTCAAAATAAAGTATTGCATTACCTTCTTTTTTAGCTGTTGAGAAGATTCTTAAAATTTCTCTAGCAGCTCTTCCTAAGTACATATCAAAGATTTCTGGAGTGTTCACATAAAAAAAAGAAACAACCGTCTCTTTCTTTGCTGCTTCAGTGAGCATTTGTGATGCATATCTTGCACTTGCTTGAGCAATCATTGATTTTCCAACACCAGATTTTCCGTGCAAAAGTATTGCTTTGTAAGGATCTATGCCTTTAGCCATCATTTTTTTTCTTTCAATCGGATTAAAAACTTTAAGAGCATCTTTAACAAGTTCTATTTCTTTTTCTAAACCACCAATTACTTGAATTCTATGATCATTTTTTGTTTCTTTATTTCTTTCAAAACTGAACTTTGGAAGTTCTTTAAGAGGTTTACCTGCTTGTAAAATTTTAACGATAAAACCACCATCATAAACTGCAATGTCATGTTCGTTAACTGCGTTTGGGTCTAAGTAATCTGAATCTATTGCAGCATATAATTCATCGCCTTCCTTGTCAACGATGCAAGTATAAGTTTCTCTCTCCAATTCATCTAAATGTACTGGCTTCTTATCAAAAATTTTTTTAATAGTAACAACTGGCTTGCCTAGAATGTCTGTATCTTTGATTGTTGCTAAAGTTTTTTTCTCAAAGAGTTCATTTGATTCCTCTTCAGCCTCTTCTTCATCGCTATCTTCTTCCACAGGTTTTTCTGGAGTTGCTAATTGTTTTTCTAAGTCATTTGAAAGTCCTTCTGTAAATGCAGTCACTATATTCTTAGGAGGCACTTCTGAAGAACTGCCAGTTTTACTTGCATACTCTTTCCAAGCAGGTGTTTTTTTACTCATACTTTTACTTTAGACGCTTTGTTCTTTTCTTCTTCAACTGCTTGAGTTTTGTGAACTTGTGCAACTGCTTTTTCTAACTCTGCAGTGCAAGCATTTATTGTCTCAACTGTTTCAGGGCTTGCAATTAAGTGATTCTGCATTTTTTGTAATGCTTGCAATCCTGCTTTTGTTGTTTCAGTACATTGTACTGTTAATTGTCTAATCATATCCGGCGCTTGAATCGCTAACTCATCCATTGTTCCGTAATCGTATGCGCTTTGAATCATCATTGTTAATGGTTCTTTTACAGACATAAATCCTGAGTATTGTATTGCTGCTGAATCATATGTTTCTGCACCTATTTTTGCATAGGTGTAAAGCATTTTGCATACAGATTCACATCCATTATACTCGTTTTTTAATGCATTTAGCATCCCTTGTTTTTTTCTTTCTCTTTCTTCTTCAGTTAATGTTCCTGTTGTGAAATCAAAGAATTCTTTTAAATCACTGTCCATTTCCATGTAAGTTCTCTCGTTTAATTCTTCTCTTAACCTGTTTGCGTCCCAGTTTTCTCCTTCTGCTTTATGAATAACTTTTTCTAGTTCTTCTTTTCTTTCTTTTTGAGCAGCGATTGTTGCATGAAGTAAAGTAATACTGTCCTTTATCGTGTTTAAGTATTCTCTAAAATTAGCTTCCATTTTATCTAAAGGATTGTAGTGAACACTTTTCTCGTATGCGTCAGCAAAGTAATTTCCTCCTAAAAAATTAGGGAGGTTTGACAATACTTTGTAAGTTCCTTTCTTAAAATTATCAATTGGTCCTATGGCTGCAAGCTTGCTTAAAACACTTTTGTCTCCTGCAACTGAACCAACTTCTTTACACAATTGTTCTAAATTTTTCTTTTGTGTAATTATGTTGTCCATTACTTTTTTAACGTCACGATCTACCTTTAATTGTTTTTTTTCTTTTCTATGATCCATTTTTATTCCTCCTCGCTAATTAATGATTTTAAGTCTTCAACGACTTTTTTTGTTTTACGATCTTTAATATTATATTTGCTTATCAGCTCTTTTGTTATTTCTTCCGCTTGATTTCTTGCTTGAAGAGCGCTTTTATGATCTCCTTTTTTTGCACATTCTCTTCCTAAGTTTACAAGTTGATCTCGTGTTTTTATTTGGTCCATTAAATCTTGAATTGAACCAAGCAACAAATTATGCCCGAAAACACCAACTCGGTTTTTTAATTGCTTATAATCAGAATTCTTGAATAACTCAATTATTTTATCTCCTAACTTTTGTTTGATTGAAATTAATTCTTTGCTCGGCTGTAAAATGTTTTCTATATTTGTAGGAAGTTCCAGTTCGAATTGTTTTTGATTGACGTACACGTAATTTTTAGTGATTGTGCTTAAGTTATCAGTATAATCTAGACGTACATTGCCTAATCCTTGTTCTACAAATGCCTTTAATGGTAAAGGTAAATATCCTGAAGTAAAAGAATCTCCAAATGTTTCACAGATCGTTTTTGATTTCCCTCCCTCAGCCCATAGTGAAGGTGAAGGATGTAGAGTTCCTCTTCTATCAACAAAAACTCTTGAAGGTAATTGAATTTGAATGTCTTTGTCTTTTTGTTTTAAAATATTTTCTAGTTCTGTTTTTTCTTCATCATTTAATTCATATAATTCTTTTTTTAAATCAAGAGAATTGTCGTAGAGTTCACCTAAAAATTTTAATAATTTTTCTTTGTTATTTAAACTTACTTTTATTTCTTCATCTCTTGCTTTTTCTTTTTGTGCTTTTCCGTACGTGTACTGTCTTAATTTTCCTATAAGATCTTTGTTAATTTTGAACAAATATTCGAGTTTGCTTCCGGACTTGCTCGTGCCATCTACTATAAATTCATAATTACCATTTTCTTTCTGCACTCTTTCAACTAGCACAGCTTCAGTGAATATGCCGTCTGTTGATGGATGGAAAAATTTGTAGGAATGAATCTCTTTTTTTGAACTTTTTTCTAAGTCTTTCTCAGCATTATAATTTTTGAATTTGTAATAAACATCTTTAGCTAAAAAAGATTTGTTTTCTTTTTTTGAGGATTTTAATGCAAGTAATGCAGGATAAGCAAGCAATCCTAGGGGTCCTAAAAGCACTGTTGCTCCTCCAGCAACTGCTGCAAAGCCAAATTCATCTACGTTATCATAAATTATTTTTCCAACTGGCTTATTTGTAGGTGCTTCTTTATTTGCAACTTGTTCAGTTAAGTAAAACCATCCATTCTTTTCTTCGATTAAGTAATGTGTTGCTTTATTAGCATCAACAGTTGGTTTAAGAAATGCTTCAAGAGTTGATGGGGCAACTGTAACAAAAGAAGCATCAAGCTTAACTTTATCACCGGGGCTAAAGTCATCTTTTTCTAAACGTTCAAAAGATGCATCTAGGCTTTGAGTGAACTCTTTTGATATTTTTGCTAAACTTTCAATATCTTGTCTTAATGATGGTGCTGAAGGAAAACCTGTACTAGAAATGTGGCATTCAAGTTCTTTACCTATTTTTTCAGAAGCTCTTTCGAGATATTTGAGCTCAGACTCCATAACTCCAGATAATTTTTCATTAAAAATTTTTAAGCAGGATGCTAAATCACTCAAGTACACTTTCAAATCATTTCCTTTTAGCACATACATTTTGTCTTCCTCACCAAATATTTGTCACGATATAGAAATAACGTTAAATTTATAATTCTTGTTGTGACATAACACGGCAAAAAACAAGCATTTTTAATTGAATAATATTATTTGGTTCAAACTTTTCTAAAGTTTGATCAAAGGAGACTGGGAGGATTTCTCTTCGTTCAATCCTCCGGGCTGAATCATAAATAGTTTATATTTTTATTGTTCGTGATCTCCGTGAGCGCAGCAACTTTCCATTTTTCTCGGAGGAGTTCCTTTATCGTATTCTTCTAGAAGCTCCATGATTTCTTTCAAAGGATCTTTCTTTTTTTTCTTGTCTGTTGTTTTAACTTTCATAAATTGATTATTGTTTATTAGATATAAAAATGTTTTGGGTTTTTAGTTTAGAGCAAATTGATTTGAAGTTTAAACTTTATTATCCTTATACCACTCAATAGTCCTTTCAAGACCTAGAATAAACCGTGTGCTTGGATGATATCCTAAAAGTTGTTGAGCTTTAGAAATGTCAGCGCAGGACTGTTTTACATCTCCCGGTCTTGGTTCAACTCTTTTAGGTTTTATGTCAGTACTAAGTATTTGATTTATTTCTAACAGTAAATCGTTTAAACTTGTGCTGTTTCCATAAGCAATATTAAAAACTTCTCCAGGAGCATCTTGTGATTCGCATGCAAGAATGTTTGCTTGCAAAACATCATCAACATAAGTAAAATCTCTGCTTTGTGCTCCATCACCATAAATAATAGGTTGTTCTCTTCTCAATATTTTGGTAATAAATGCAGGAATAACTGCAGAATACTCTGCTTTAGGATCTTGTCTTGGACCGAAAACATTGAAGTATCTTAAGCAGACAGTTTTCAATCCATACAGATTATTAAAATTTTTGCAGTAATGTTCTCCCATTAATTTTTGTGTTGCATAAGGAGATAAAGGTTGAGGAGTCATACTTTCATGTTTAAAATTTCCTTTTTGATCTCCATAAACACTGCTCGAGCTGGCGTAAACAACTCTTTTTACTCCAGAATCTCTTGCCGCAATTAAAATGTTTAATGTCCCATCAATATTTACCTGATGGGTTTTTAGAGGATCTTTAACAGATTTTGCAACACTTGGGATGGCTGCTTGATGTAACACATAATCAACGTCTTTCATTACTTGTTTTAAAAAATCAAGATCGAGAATTGTTTGCTGGTGAAATTCTATTTTATCCTTAATATCTTTTAAGTTTTCTATCTTTCCAGTGCTCAAATCATCAATAACTACAACTTTATTATCTGCATTGCTAACAAGATAGTCTACAATGTTAGAGCCTATGAATCCTGCTCCTCCGGTAACTAAAAATTTGGTCATAACTGCTTTTTTGCTGAACTATTTTTAAATATTTCTAATAATTAAAAAATAATCCAATTCTCTGTTTTTAAGCTATTTGATTTCTTCTTCGTAAGCTTTAAATATCAACATCCAATCCAAAAAATCACATTCTGATGGAGGTTATCATATATGACACAACAAATACAACCAATATTTATCTTACCTGAAGGCACACAAAGAACTACTGGTAAAAACGCTCAAAAAAATAACATAATGGCTGCAAAATTAGTAGCTGAAACTGTCAGAACTACTTTAGGCCCTAAAGGAATGGATAAAATGATTGTCGATTCAATGGGAGATATTACTGTTACAAACGATGGAGTTACGATTCTTGAAGAAATGCAGATCGAACATCCTGCTGCAAAAATGATTGTTGAAGTTGCTAAAACGCAAGAAGAAGAAGTTGGTGACGGAACAACAACAGCAGTTGTTATCGCAGGAGAATTATTAAAAAAAGCAGAAGGATTATTAGATCAAGAAATTCATCCAACAGTTATTGCAAGAGGGTACAGGTTAGCAAGTGAGAAAGCTCAAGAGCTACTAAAAAAAATGGCAGAAAAAGTAACTGCAAATGACGAAGACATTTTAAAAAAAATTGCTATGACTGCCATAACAGGTAAAGGAGCGGAAAGCGCAAAAGAATTACTTGCAAACATAGCAGTTATCGCAGTTAAAAGAGTTATTGAGCAAAAAGATGGCGTGATGACTTTTAATAAAGAAAATATCAAATTAGAAAAAAAAGCAGGCGGCGCTCTTGAAGATACAGAATTAATTGAAGGAGTTGTTCTAGAAAAAGAAGCAGTTCATCCTGGAATGCCTAAAATTGTTAAAAATGCAAAAATTGCTCTGCTTGATGTTGCTTTAGAAATCAAGAACACAGAAATTGATGCAAAAATAAGCATAACAGATCCTTCACAAATTCAAGCATTCATGGACCAAGAAGAACAAATGTTGAGAAGAATGGTTGAGAAAGTCGCCAAGAGCGGTGCAAATGTAGTTCTTTGTCAGAAAGGAATTGATGATGTCGCACAACACTTCTTGGCAAAAAAAGGAATTTACGCGGCAAGAAGAGTTAAAAAAAGTGATTTAGAAGCAGTAGAAAGAGCAACAGGAGCAAAACTAGTAAGCAACCTTGATGATTTATCTCCTGAAGATTTAGGAAAATCAGGATTAGTAAAAGAATTAAAAATCGGCGATGAAGAAATGACTTACATAACTGAATGTGAAAATCCTAAATCAGTAACTATTCTAGTCAGAGGAAGCACAACACACGTTGTTGATGAAGCAAAAAGAGCTTTAAGCGATGCATTAGGCGATGTTGCAGCAGCATTGAAAGTAGGATTTGTTGTCGCAGGTGGAGGAAGCACAGAAGTTGAGCTAAGCAAGAACTTAAGAAAATATTCAGAATCATTAAGTGGAAGAGAACAATTAGCAG
>JACRAI010000031.1 GCA_016213425.1 archaeon
GCTTCACATAATTCCGAGAAATCAAAATGATAGTGTTGGTTTAGAACTTTCAGAAAAGAAATTGCCTGAAGATCTTTTTGAAAAATTAAGACAAGCATTAGCTCCAGGATTAAAGAAAAATTTAGGTGTAGAAATTTCTGTTGCTCCCGTTCAAAAACCAAAAACGGACATTGATTTAGATAAAATTTCTGATGTGTTAACTAAAGATTCTTCAAGTGAAGAAGAGGAAGAAAGAGAAGAAAAAAACGCACTTGATGCAGAAGAGTCTGAAGAACCTGAAGAAAAAATTGAAGAAACAGTTAAGAAAGTTAAGGAAAAAAAAGAGAGAAGTGCTAAGAAAAAATCTCCTGAGGAAAAAAATAGCAAGAAAACAAAAAAAGAACCCGAAGAATCGGAATCTTCTGAGGATGTATCAATTGATGATATTGCTGATTTGTTAAGATGACAGAATGTGAAGTATGTAAATGGATGGAGAATAAGAAAAATGTTTTATTTGAAGGTGATAAAGTTATTGCTTTGCTTCATCCTAAACCCGCCTCAATAGGGCATATTATAGTTCTTCCTAAAAAGCATGCAACAATTATTGAAGAAGTTCCTGATTATGTCCTGCCTGAATTATTCAGTGTTGCAAATAAATTATCTTTAACTGTTTTTGAAAGTTTAGGAGTTCACGGAACTAATTTGTTGATTCAAAATGGAATTCCTGCAGGACAAAAACATACCCATATGATGTTGCATGTTATTCCAAGACAACAAAATGATGGACTTAACTTAATGTGGCAGCCAAAACAAGGCGATGATGAGCAATTAACTAAAATAGCTCTTCAATTAGAGGAGAATTCTAAAAGGATAGGAATCTTTGAAGAAGAACCTTCCGCGCCTAAAGAAGTTAAAGCAACAGAAGAATTAAGCGAGGAAGATGCATACTTGAAAAAAGCATTAAGAAGAAGACCGTGAATAGTTTTGTTAATTATTCAGCAAATTTTTTAATTGTTTAATTTGTTCAAAATCTACATCGTACTTTTTCTCTATAAAAACACCTTTAAAGCTATCAATGAAAGGCCTAGTTTCTATAAGGGTTAAAAGTTTTTTTATATTTTCTTTGACTATTTCTTTTTTTCCTCTCCACAAAAATCTTTCAACTAAGGAAATATCTATTTTTTGGCACAATGCCGCTACATCTCTAAAATCTGTTAGTCTCCCAGAATGTAATTTTAGCATTATTAAAATTTCTCTTTTCGGAACTAAAGCCAAGACCTCTTTTTCTTTACCGATAATTTTTTTGCTCTCACAACATGATTGAAGTTCTTCGAAACTAAATGAGGCATCTGTATTTCTGGAACCTATTCCATTTATCAGCAAATCAATGCTTACTGGAAGTTTTTCTTTTGTTTCATAACGAATAAATTCTGGAGCGTAAACATGATCTAATTTTTTAACAACAGTTTTTACAAATTTTTTATTTTTTAATACCTCTTCAAATTTTGGTTTATCTTCTTTTTTTATTACAACGTCTGCATCCACAGAGAATCTGTGCTTGTAAGCACTCACCGCGTAACCTCCTATAATAATAAAATTAAGTTTTTCATTAACAAAACTTTGCAATACTTCAAATATTTTGTTTTCTCTATCTATAAATGCGCTAAACATTTGTGAGCGCCTCTTTATATTCAACTTTAATCTTTTTATGATACATTTCTTTAATCATCTCTAACGCAGGTTCAAAATTATAGATGTTTTTTTGTGCGAATGAAATTGTTTTGTTTAAAGGGTCTACTGGAATGTTCTCGCAATATTCTATTTCAAATGAATCCATATATTCAACTTTGTAAAAAACTCCTTGTTTTTTATTTATTTTTAATCCAATTTTATTACAATACCATTCGAATAAGATTTTATCACTTTTTTTTACTTTGATAAATATTGGATAGAATTGTTTATACCTTCCAATATTGTACCCTCCTTTGGTCCAAACAAATACTGAGTCGGTTTCTGTGAAACAATATTGCACTCCCAACAAAGATAAAAACTCGTAATGAAACTGAACATTAAAAGAAAATGTTCTCTTAATATATTGCAATGTTTTTTTATAAAATTCTGCAGTTTTATTCAAGTAAACTCTCATTCTAGTTAATTTCAAAACTCTTTTATTAGCTAATTCCTGTACCCATTTATGCGTCCAGCCATAACTTAAATTAATTCTTTTAGAGATGGAATTAATAGAATCTTCTTCTCTTACTGCAACTAATATTCTTATTACATGAGGATTAACTATGTCTAAGTCCATACTTATCACTATAATGATAAGTAGTATAAAAATCTTTTGGTCAACACACAATATTAATCTACGCACATTTTCAGAATTGTAACCACTAAAGAATAGTTAAAAAACGAAACATTTAAATAGAAGAGATGTTATTATTAAGCTATGTACTCGAAATATTTAGGTAATAGAACAATAATTGATTTTTTATCGGAAAATATAAAAGAAAAACCTGTGATCAAAATAGCCGAAGCTAGTTCGAAACAGAGCAACAAACCTGTTGTTAAAAAAACAGATGTTTGGACTCCTGATCTGGACCTTGTGCTTCCTATAAATGGAGATCAAATACCTGGATTTTCTAGATTGGTTAATTGGAGTGGTTGGAAGGGTTATGAAGATGATCATTTAGCGCACGATTTTGCAGCATATATTGATTCTTCAGGTAATTGTGTTCTTGGTCTGCCTGAGCAAACAGAAGTTAGGGCTGTGGCTGATGGCGTGGTTATTCAGGTTTCTCAAGGTTTGTGTGAAGGTGATGGTTATGCAACATTTATTAACATAGAACATGGTCCTAAAGGCGGCGAAAAATTTTCTTCGTATCATCATGTAAATCCTTTAGTTAAATACGATCAATCAGTACAAAAAGGTGAAGTAATTGCTACATTGCATAAAGATTCAGGAACTATTGAAGGAAGACTTGTGCATTTGCATTTTGAGTTAGTTAATGGCTGGAATGTGGCTAAAGGGTATAGAGCAAGACATGTTGATCCTGGCTGCATTTTTCCAAAATTAACCGATTTAACTGCTGCTCCTCAAGGTAAACTGGAGTTTAAAATAAATGGAAAATCGCCGAAAAAAATTGTTATAGCTAATTTTGAAAAATTGTTATGTACTAATTAATTATTTCAAAGAATATAACTCAGCAAATTTCCTGCAAGAAGGGTTACTATAAAACTTATCAGAAAGCTAGGTAGGAATGGTATTCCGTATTTTACTAGAATTTTTTTGTTTATTTTTTTTAATTTATTTATTTGTTCTATGCTTAGACCTAAATCTTTTGGGCTTGCGATTGTTTTTCCTTTGTATCTTACTTCTTTAGCAATCCAGTCGCCTTCAGTAAGTTTTGAAGGTGAAACTAATCTTATCATGTATGCTTGTTCCACCGACTTAACTAAAATTGTCAGTAAGTACAAAGACCATCCTGCTATGTACGCTCCTGTCAAGAATATTTTTAAGTCTACATTTATTCTAATTAAAAGAAGAAATATTAAAATAACAAAACTAACAATCATGAATTTGAACAAGTAATTGCTGACTTTTTTATTGTATTCTTTGCTTATTTTTTTCCAATTATTCAATGCAATAAATAAAATACAAAAAACACTATATGTTGCTCCGGCAAAAATTAAGTTAACCAGAAATCCTGAAAAGTTATGATTTAAGCTTAAATTAAATCCGAGCAACGCACCTACACCCATTAAGCTTTTTGCATCTCCTCCACCCCATTGGCCTGTGTAAAATAAAAAGCAAGCTATTGCTAGAGCAATTCCTAAACCAAACAATCCTTCGAGAAGAAAAGAATTATTCCATGCAACTAAACTCCAAATCAATCTATACAATAAAGCTAAAATAATTATTCCATAATTCAGCCAGTCAGGAATTTCATGAGTTCTTATATCAAAAGCACTTGCAAGAAAAAGAAAAACAAAACAAAGGATTAATAGGATTGTAAGCATGAATCTCTTTCAGGTAAAGAGGTTTATAAAGTTTGCTTTGAAAGTAAAGTTGAGCGGAGCGAATGAAACAGATAAAAAAGTTAGGAATTAAGAAAACCTCGAGAGATTATATGATTCCGGAAGAAATAGTTTTTTGAAGTTTTTACTTGAACGCATCAGGATTAAACACTGGAGCTCTGTTCACTTCATTAACTATGACTGTTACTTTTTTTGTGCTTTCACTTAAGCCATCTTTTGCAGTAATTAATACTTCATAGTTTCCTGCACTATGATAATCTGTTTGTTTTGTGTTTGAATCCATCCATCCTGAGTAAGAAACAGTTACTTCGTTATTATCAGGATCAGTAACTTTAGGGTTTAAAACAACTAAGTCTCCTTCATTAACTTCAACGGTGTCTTGATAAGTTATAACTGGTGCTTCATTTTTTGGCTGTAACGGTACATCTTCAACGTAAACGTTTACGTCTTCTTTAACTACAATTAAAACTTTTTGTTCTGCACTGTCTACTCCATCGCTTGCTTTAACTGTAACTAAATATTCTCCTACGTCTCCTTTTTTCGTCTGCCATTCACCTTTTTCATTTAATGGCGAAGAAAACGTGTAAGACACATTTTTTCCTTCAGGATCTTTAGCATCAAGATAAGGAAAACTTACAAGATCGCCTTCAACAAATTCTTTAACAACCATTCCAGAATCAGTTTTGACTGGTGTTTCTGTTGTATTGTTTGTTTCTTTAGATATTTGATTAAGAATTTCATCGACTTGTTTGTTAAGCTGAGCATCAGTAACTTCTGCAACAACATTTCCAGAAGTGTTATCAATACTCCACAAATAATATCCTCCTAAAAGCAAAATTACAACCAGCACCCATGTGCTTAAAGAATTTTTTCTTTTCTGAACTTCATCATCATTATAAACTTCAACTTTAGGAATTTCATGCATATCAATATCTTCTTTTTTCTCAGCGCTCATAACAAAACACCCTTGAAATTCTAGAATAAGACTCTTTTTATAAGCTTTATTATGTTAATAAATAATTTTACTATATAAAATTAATGTTTTCATTGAGGAAGTTTTAAATAGCTCGGTCTTTGATTTAAAAATATTGGGGGTCACATATCGCACTTCTGAGAATCATAATGAGAAGAACACTGATAAAATTAAACAAAGTTTGGAAAACGTATCACATGGGAGTAGAAGAAGTGAATGCATTGAGAAACGTAGATCTATCAATATATGAAAATCAATTTATAGTAATTGTAGGCCATTCAGGATCTGGAAAAAGTACATTAATGAATTTGATTGGTTGTTTAGACTTGCCTTCTAAAGGAGAGATTTATCTTGACAACGAAGATATATCTGAAATTGGTGAAAACAACCTTGCAAGGATAAGAGGTAAAAAGATTGGTTTTGTTTTCCAAAAATTTAATTTAATTCCAACACTAACAGCACTACAAAATGTGACATTGCCCAGTGTTTTTCAAGGCGCACCTCTTAATGATAAAGCTAAAGAATTGCTTACTTTTGTTGGATTACAGCACAGATTAAATCACAGACCAAATCAATTATCTGGCGGAGAACAGCAAAGAGTTGCAATAGCCAGAAGTCTAATCAATGATCCAGATATAATTCTTGCAGATGAACCTACAGGAAATCTCGACACAAAAACAGGAGACACAGTGATGAATTTGTTTAAAGAACTTCACACTCGAGGAAAAACAATAATTTTTGTCACACATAATCCCAACTTAGAGCAATATGCTCAAAGAATAATAAAAATAAACGATGGAATGATCAAGGAGGTCAAAAAATGAAAAATATTTTTTCTTCGAAAAAATTCAGTTTGCTGATACTATTAATGGTTTCATTAGCAAGCCTAAGTGTTAGCGCAAGCAATATTAATGTAAAATTGTTAAGTTTTGAGCCTTCAATTGTTACGCCAGGAAATTTTTTCAGCATAACTCTCGAAGCCACAAACACTGACAATGAAACAATTAATGATGTGAAGTTTGAGTTGAAAACATCTTCGAGCTTCAATGTTGAAGATGAAGAAGAAATAAATTTTGACGAATTAAAATCTGGAGAAAAAACAATTCTAACTTGGTTAGTTAAAGCCGACACCACTGCAACTGCAGGATTCAAAAAAGTCGAATTAAAAGTTGATGAAGACGGAAAAGATTACAGTTACTTTTTTCCATTTCAAGTAAAAAGTTTTGAACCAACACTAACTCTTGAAAGTTTCACTACTAATCCTTTGCAAGTGCCTCCAGGAAGCAATGTTTTAGTAAGTTTAAACTTGGCAAATCAAGCAAGTTTTTCACTAAAAAATGTAAGAGTTAAATTAGATCTTTCAAAAATGCCTTTCGCACCAGTTGGAGGAATAGATGAACAAACAATTAATGAGCTAACAACCAACAAGCAATTAAAATTTCAATTAACCGCTGCACCTGATAGTGAAGCAGGAATATACAAAATACCTGTAGTTCTAAACTATTTTGACGAGTTCGGAACACCTTACACAAACACAAATTTAATTTCAGTAAAAATCGGAAGCACACCAAGACTAGAGTTAAGCCAAGAAAGTTCATTGATTTTAATAAATAAAAAAAGCGAAGCAACGCTTAAGCTGGTAAACAATGGGCTTACAAAAGTAAAATTGTTAACAGTAAACATACAACCAGTAAATGCTGAATTAATATCTTCAAACAATGTTTACATAGGCGACTTAAACGTTGATGATTTCAACACAATTGAACTAGAAGTTTATCCTGAAACAAAAGATGCTCAATTAATTTTAACTTTGACTTTTAAAGATGCAAACAATCAAGAATTCAAGGAAACAGTTCCTTTTTCTTTGAAAGTTTACACCGATGAAGAAGCAAAAGAACTAGGATTGATTGGCGGTAGCAATAGTTTCACAATTGTTATAGTTTTTATTGTGTTAATCTTGCTTTTCTTTGCTTACAAAAGATTCAAAAGAAAATGATCAGTGAATACTTTAAGTTAGCGTTTACTAACTTATTTAACAGAAAATTAAGAAGCTGGCTTACTATGATAGGCATTTTCATAGGTATAGCTGCGGTGGTTGCGTTAATAAGTTTAGGTCAAGGATTGCAAGAAGCAGTAAACGCACAATTTGCTTTAATTGGTGCAGATAAATTATTCATAACCGGTAAAGGAGGCTTTGGGCCTCCAGGAAGTAATTCAGCAGGAAAACTAGAAAAAAAAGACATAGATATAATTAAAAGATCTAAAGGAATTGATTTAATTGCTGGAAGAATATTTAATTCACTGCCTGTCGAATTCAACAAAAAGCAAACAATTCAATTCATTGCAAGCATTCCTGACGAACAAGAAGGGCTTGACTTGATTAAAGAAATTGAATTAATAAGCATTGATAAAGGAAGATTTCTTAAAATTAATGATAAAAAAAATGCAGTAATAGGTGCGAATTATTTGGGAAAAAGTTTTTTTGGAAAAAAAGTTGATTTAGGAAACACATTATTAGTTAAAGGAGAAGAATTCAAAGTTGTCGGAATGCTTAAAAAAACCGGAGACCCTGGAATAGACAGCGGGATATTGATAAGTGAAAGGGAATTAAGAACATTATTAGACCGGCCTGAAGAGTTTAATGCAATAATGGTTAAAGTAAGCAAAGGTTCTGACCCGTTGAAAGTTGCTGAAGAAATTAAAAAATTAATGAGAACTGATCGAAATCAAAGAGTCGATAAAGAAGATTTTGAAATACAAACACCAGATCAATTAATGGATCAATTTAATACAATACTTAACATGGTGCAAATAGTTCTTGTAGGAATTGCAGCAATAAGCTTAGTTGTTGGAGGAATAGGAATAATGAACACAATGTACACTTCAGTACTAGAAAGAACTAGAGAGATAGGAATAATGAAAGCTGTAGGCGCGAAAACTTCTGACATACTA
>JACRAI010000032.1 GCA_016213425.1 archaeon
AAATTGGTTTGGTTTTTTCTAAATCAACAATTTTTAAGTCTTCTTCAAAATGAGCTGCATGCGTCAGTAGTTCTCCTTTTTTGTTGAACACCATGCTGAATCCATCAAAGGGCAATATATTTTTTCCTATGTCTCCTATACCTACCGTGTTTAAGTAAACTAGAGGTAATTTATTTTCTTGAATTCTTTTTTGACTGATCTGAATTCTTTTTTCTATTCTGCTGAAATAGCTTGGTGATGCAGAAATACTTAACAATATTTCTGCACCTCTTTCTTTCATTGATTTTACTGGTTTTATTTGATAATCATCTTCCCACAATTCTTCGCAGACTAAGACTCCTAATTTTACTTTTTTCTTGTTTATTATTACTTCAACTGGTTGCGCTCCTTCTTGAGTTCCTGCTTTGAAATATCTCCAGTCATCAAAAACGTCATAATTTGGAAGTAAGCTTTTGTGTCTTATTTGAATAATTTTTCCGTCTTGAATTGTTGCTGCAGCGTTCCACTTGACTTTTTTTCCATTACGCATCGTTTTGGATTCATCATAATCAACAAATCCTACAACAACTATTATTCCTTTAGCTTCCGGAGCAATAACTTCTTGAAGCAATCTTTTATTTTCTCTTATGAAGAACATTCTGTTAAAATTATCCGCCATGCAGTAGCCAGTTATTGCTAGTTCTGGAAATACAACAATATCTGCTTTTTCTTTTTTTGCTTTCTTTATGAATTCCACTATTTTTTTAGTGTTACCTTCTAAATCTCTTGTTAATGGATTAATTTGTGCTAGAGCTATTTTCATTTCAACTTCACACCACAATTCACATTTAATTTTACTGGTTTAAGTAAGTAAACTTTTTCACATGTTCTTTTAGCTGCGCTGTTTATTGCATTACTGCGTAGCAGTTCTTCTAAAGGAACTGTAAGCGAATCATGTAACGTAACTAGATATTTTATATCAGGCCCCATAGCCATGCTTCCACCGTGTGTTTCTTTAACCAAGAAATAATCTCCTACGGGCGCTAAAGGAAAGTCAAATTCAAAAGAAACAGGACTTATTTTTTCAACAGATTCATATTTGATCTTATTTTCATGCGCAGTATTAATTTCTTCTGCAACAACTAAATTTCTTGTTTTCAAATCTTTTTCTGCGCTTCCAATAATTCCTTCAACAATAAGGTCTACTGTTTCTCTTCTAAATACAAAGTCAAATTTGTCTTTTCCCTTCCTTTCTAGTAACCAATACATATTTTCATTCCTCCAAACTTTTTAATAATACTTCTTTTTCTCTTGTTCTTGCATTTATTATTTCTAGAGTTTTAGGACTGTACTCGATTTTTGTGTATTTATTCCATGTTTCTAAAGCTCTTTGATGTTGTTTGTGCAAGTCTTCATTGTATAGTATTCTTCCGTTTTCTACAACCTTAATCATTAAAAATTCTCCATTGATTTTTTCTCCCGCTTGAGCAACAATCATTGTGTCTCCTCTACCGTAAATTCTTACTTGACCTGGAATGGATTCTTTGCCTGGAGAATCTGAAAATTTTAGCGAGCTTTCTAACTCTTCATGCATTGTTGCGCTTCTCTTGTATGCTAGACTTATTGCATCTCTTGAACAACTTTCTTGGAAGTATCCTCCTGCGCCAACAATAATGTCTTCTGGATTAAATCCTGCTTTTGCGTAAAGTTCTTTAGTTAATTTTGCTTTGGTTGGATTGTAGCCGTCTTCTACGACCATTTTTGTTTCTTTAATTCCTTCTAATAAAGTCATTTTTTTCCATTCAATACACTGGGCTGGAACGTCTCCCGAATCAAATCTAGGCATTATAACTTTGTTTGTTCCTTTATATTTTAGAACTAATTTTAGTATTGCTGGAAGACCGCTTGCAACTGTGTGAACAACATCTGGAAGTAATGCACTTCTATCATTTGCCTGAACAAAATCTTCATAAGCTAAAATTTGTGCAACTTCAAGAGTTCTTCCTTTTTTTTGGTAAGCCATTATGAATTCATGGCCTACTGTTCCTATATCTTTGAAGTATTCTGGAAATAAAAATACTGCTTGATCGTCAGAAGTTAATTTGAATCCTCCACCAATGAATAAAGAGACCATCAGTGGAACGTGATTGTTGATGTTTTGGTCTGCTCTTAATCCGAACTCTGCAAACTGTTCTCCAACAACATCATGAAATAATCTTGCTTTTGTTGCTTGAATTATTGAAGTATAAAGATTTTCTAAGTGAGGTTCTAAATGTGTGACTAATGCTCCTGTTCCCTCAACACTCATTAATGGAACGTGCTTTCCATCTTTTACTAAGAATGTTTGTCCTCCTAGAAGTGCATAAATATCAATTGGAAAGTAGCCGTCATTATCTAGAACTGCTTGCCAGGCTTTTTCTGCAAATTTTTTAACTGAAGCTTTTTTTGTAAAAAATTTTCTTGCTTTTTCAACTTCACTTTTTTTTATTGAATTCATGAACCAAGGATACAAAGTCTTTTCTAAACCCGCCATTATTAATTGTCCATTAGCGCCTTCTTCCTTCAAACCTTTTCTAGCAGCCAAGTTGTAGCAAGAAAAATTATTAGCAAACAAAGTGCTTGAACCACTCATTGTTCTTTTGTAAGTATCAGTTGAAGCTACTCTGCTAACTGGTTGAAATTTCTTCCATAGCTCTCTTTGGTCTTTTGTTTTCGCTAATGGCAGCATTTTATCCTCCAAGCTCATCTTTACACTCCAAGATAAGTTTACCTTTGATAATTTTATCAAAGATTATAAACTTAACCTCAAACTTAATTTGCTCCCCCGAACTTTTCAAGAGCTTCTTCAGTTGTTACAAGTTTTACCCCGTCTTCTTTTTCCCATTTAGCCAGCAAAGATTCAGATACAGCAGAATCTATTCCTTTTATTGCATCAACAACTAAGTAGACCTGTACATTTTTAGCTAGTAGTCCTTCAACTGCTGCTTTAACACAGTAATCAGTTGCTACTCCGTAAACAATTGCAACTTCAGGATTTAACACATCAAGGGTCATGTTGAAATAAGGATTGCTTCTTACATCATAAGACTGTTTTTCAAAGAAAACTCCTCTGCCAGAGTTAGGTCTTACACCACTCAAGAAATCTGTGAGCTTATCTTCAAGTTCTCTTTCGCTTAATGCGTTTGCATTCCAGTCAAGAGAGTGTTCTAAGAATAATTGTGTTAAGTATTTATGAGTTGTTTCTGGAATTTTTAGTTGCCCTGAAGTGTCAACCATACAGTGATCTGGGAAAGGTCCGCTGTGTCTTGATAATTCTCCTTCTCTATGTCTGTAATCAGGAGTTCCAAAGTGTGCGTCAACGCTTCCGAAAAGAGGGATTCCTTTTTCTACTGCGTGATTTGTTAATTTTTCTAGATTGCTTCTTATCTCTTTAGCTTGCGGAACTGATAGTTTGCCGTCTTCATTAATAAAATCATTTTGTGTGTCTACATCATAAAATATTATTTTAACCATTTTTGTTTTCCTCCGTTAGTGTTTTTTCAACACTTATTATTTTACACATTTACGTGTAAATCACCTTAATAGTGTATATAAAACATTAATGATTTATAAAGATTTATAGTCTGCAGTATATAGATGGCGTTGAAAACGTGAAAATTAATAAATAGGAAATTTTATTATGAAAGAAACTCACAACATAGAATAACTAAGCAGAACGAGAACTAAATGTCCTGTAAATCCTGCAAATAAAGGAATTAGTAAGTTGTCGTCTATTTTGCTAACACAAGTTTCTACAACTGTTGCTATTAACGCCATTGCAAAAATTGCAATCCATATCGGTGCTCCGGTGATTGTTAATCCTGTAAGCCACCAAATGCTTCCGTTAGTTAATGTTCTTAAGAATAAAAAGCCCACAAATAAATTAACAAAGAATTCTGCTAATGCTCCTTCTAGTGCTTTTCTTTTTTTCTCAAAAATCCATATTTTATGCAAATGTTTTCCAACTAAAGCTGCAGATAAATCTCCAAAAGTAGTCATCAATATTGCAGTTGTTGCAACTCTAACATCAAAAACCGAATAAACAATGATTGCTCCCAAAATAAAAAACACTTCTCCGCCAACTCTCTGATGTTCTGAACGTCTTTTGAAATGTTTCCACAAGTAAGATAAGATAGGAAGTTTAGCTTTTAATTCTATACGAACATATTCTATTTCTAGCAAAACAATTAACAATCCTGAAAGAGCCAAAAGTCCTGCTTTATGACCAAAATAATTAGAGATTATCAAGTACAACAAAATATAAACAATAGATAATAAATGAATAAGCTTTCTTCCTAGCTCCCTATTAAAATCCCATTCAGAATCTTTAATTCTAGCAATTCTGGTTTTAATTTTAGTTTTAAGTTTTGTTTTCAGTTCTTTTCGTTTAATATTCAAATTACTAATACGTTTCTTTATTTCCCCTCTTACACGACCGTTCATGATACAATTCCTAAGTATTTTTCTATATCTGTTATGTCAAAACAATTAGGACCTTTATTTTTAAAACTTTTGGCAAAAATTGCATAAACCTCTTTTCTTTCACTTTTATTCCACTCAACGTATTCTGCGTTCTTTTTGAGAACAGGGATTATTTCATTATAATTCACATTTTCCTGCCATTTACATTCAACAAACAATATTTCTTTTTTTTCATTCAAAGCAATTATATCTATCTCATAAGTATTATTTTCTTGCGCAAGTTTGATTTTTCTCGGTAATTTTCCCCACTGTTTCCCTATTTTTGCATTCTTTAGCAAACCCATGCAATTTTTAATATTTAAAATTTCAATCACAACTCTTTCAAATTCCTGCCCGCAAAATTTAGAAAATTCAGTTTTAAACTTTTGTTCAGCACCACCATTTATCCCCGCTTCCAGTTCACTATAATACGGCCAAACAAATATTGTCCAAAATTCAAAAAATCTATCCGCCATGTAAAACCTAACATCTTTTTTCCCTTTTCCCAGCAAAGGAAATCTTTTTTCAACGAGCCCGTAATCAATAAGAATCGAAA
>JACRAI010000033.1 GCA_016213425.1 archaeon
TTCAAAAACTTCACTAAAACACTTGTTGATCAAGTATTAAATCCGAAATATGTAGTGAATCATGATGATAAAGATTTCAAATCAGGTGAAGCAATAATAACTAAAGAAGGATTCAAGTTCAAAAAAGGCACTGTTGGTGTAGTCAAAGATAACTGCCCCACCCATAAAGGAAATATACTTTTTACTCCTCAAGAATTCGCTGAAGAGTGCATTCCAAAAGAAACCTTGTTAAAATTAGAAAATCTTTTAGATCAAGTAGTGCCTGTTGAAGGCAAGCCAAAAGTTGGAGATTTAGTTGTTATAACTAAAGGCGGAGGTTATACTGTTACTAGAGATGGAAGTTGGGGATATGTTAGAGAGATTAATGATTACAAAGCAGAAATAGAATTTCATCATCTTACCGGTGATAAACGCACAGTACCACAATCATTTCCAATAGAAAATGATCATTTTAGAAAAGCTGAATTGAAGAAAGGTAAAAAGAAAGAGATTATAGGCAAACAATACTTAAGAAAAGGAGATGTTGTAAAGTTAAGAAAAGAAAGTGAATTTGCTGCGCAAAATAAAGATGAAGGAAAGATAATAGATATCGATCTTTTTAACGAAGAATTTCCGTATATGGTTGAGTTTAAAGATGGATACGAGAATAATTATGGAGAGAAAGATTTAGAGATTGCAAATAAAAAGTCTACGAGAGCTAAAGAAATCACTAAACAAAAAGAGCAAGATGAGAAAAAAAATAATACTGATTTAGAAGAAAAGACAAGGTTAACTATTGCTGTTAATATAATTGTTGATGAAGAAACTGGAAAAGTCAAAGAAGCAAGAGAAAAAAATGAAAAAACAGTGAAGGATTCATTAGAACAATTAATCGATCTAGGAATAACTAAAGAAATAGCTCACTTTTTTGTTAAAAAACACTTGCGCAACTATGTTTCTTTTGTTGATGCAGGAATATTAATAAGTGATGAAGAAGAACAAAAATTTTTTAATAAAATAAAAGATCTAGCTGTAAAAGTCCATGGAAAGGAAGCTTTTTATAATGATTTAGCTCAAAAAATTTGCAAAGAAATAGAGCAAAAATATGATCTTATTTTAGCTCGTGAAAAAATAACTAATGAAAAAGAATTTAATGTATTTAAAGAAAATATTGGAGAAATATTCTACAATAACTCTTACAACAAAGCTCCTAAAGGAAAAGTCAAAGAACCAGGATTAGTTGTTGTTGTTAAAGATGGAGAGAATGTTCCTTTAGGAACAGTCGGAGTACTTGAAAATACTGAAGTTTGCGGTGGATGCGGTTATTATCATTATTTTGTCCCAGTAGATGGAATGCAGACTAAGGTTGCGCCTGAAAGCATCCGAAGAGTTGAAAAATTGTTTCCTCTTGTAGAAGAAGGCGAAATCAAGAAAGGAGCAAAAGTAAAAATAAGAAAAGACAGTCAATTTTATGGACAAGCAGACGGTCCCGGTAAAGTAAAAAATAATTTTGGTGAGGAAGGAGATATTGATAACGAGCCTGGTGCTAAAGTTGTTTTCGATAATGGATACCAAAATACGTACAGAAAAAAAGATTTAGAACTTGTAAACCCTGTTGTAGTCGATCCGGTTCTTTATGCGAAAAAGCAAGAAATAATAAACAGAGAACTTCCAACACTTAAAAAAATAGTGGAGAATCAAACTCCTAAAGCTGATGATAATGAACAAAAATTAGCAGATCTCTTTTTCAGTGTTAAATCAGAACTTGAAACATTAGGATTTACTAATCAGACTGTTAAAGAATATGTTTACGAAAAAATAGGAGATAGAGCTTACAGAAACTTAATGGCCTTAGGCTTTGTCGAGTAAATTGATCAATTCTTCTATTTTATTTATTTCATGATCTGCTTTGAAAGTTATTTTTCTAGTGCAGCCATATTTTGCCAGAACAGTTCTTATGCCTAATCTTTTTGCTCCTTTAACATCTCGTTCAGGATTATCTCCCACCATTAAACATTCTTCAGGACGCAAGTTAAGTTTTTCAAGAGCTGCCTTAAAAGGTAATTTGTTAGGCTTATTTTTTCCAGTATCTTCATGAGTGACAACAACATCAAAAAAATCATCTAAGTTTAAAGCGCACAAGCGCATCCATGCTTGCAATCTAGGTGCATCAGAAACTAAAGCTATTTTTGTATTTCTAGCTTTTAATTCAATGAGTGTTTTCATAGTTCCAGGATAAAAAACAAGAAATCCTTCCCTAACCCTTCTATACGCAAGGATTCCTTGAGCAAGCATTCTATAATCTATTTTGTTGTTAGTTTTTTTAAGAAATTTTTGAAAAATTTGTTGGTCTTCCATACCGTGAAGCTCGTACATTTTAAACAACAAATTCATCCCTTCTGAATGTTTTATCTTTAAACCTGCATCAATCATAGCTTCCATTGCTGCATTGCAACTCACTCTTTTCATACGCATAAAATCAATTAGAGTGTTATCCAGATCAAATATCACCGCTTTAATCATAAAAATAAAAAAGAAGAAGAAA
>JACRAI010000034.1 GCA_016213425.1 archaeon
ATTCTTTTTTTGGTTCAAACAATATTTCCTTTACATGTTTTCTAAATTTTTCAGGAAATTTATCCCATTGAAAAAAACCTGACATTATTGCGGGTCCATTAAAAGTAACAATACCTAATTGATTAAGATAAGTTAGCAGTGTTGTCGTATCAGAATACCCCATTAAAATTTTAGGATTGCTTTTTATAATTTTCTTGTTTAGGAAAGGAAGAATTCTAACTGAATCATCCCCGCCAATCGTTGCAAAAATAGCTTTAACTTCTTTATCTGCAAATGCTTTATTAATATCTTCAGCTCTAGCTTTAGGATTGCTTTTAAGAAATTCTGCGTCAGCTCTGGCAGTTGGATATTCTTTCACTCGTAAGCCTAATTCCTTTTCAAGAACTCTTATTCCTCCCTCATAAATTTTAGGAAAAACACTAGGTCCTCCCCAAGATGGAGAAACAATTGCTAGGCAATCTCCTTTCTTCAATCTTTCAGGTTTTAACATTATACAATTAAGATTTCTCGCAGATATATAAAATTAACCTTGAATTTTTTGTTTTTAATGAAAACTATTAAATATCTTTAATTCTAAATCATGCTAAAAAGAGATGAAACTTGATATAATTAGTATTGGAAGCTGCACTGTTGATGTATTTGTTGAAACTAAAGAGAAACATTTTATTAGAGAAAAAGATCATTTTGATATTGGTTACGCGGTTGGCTCAAAATTGTTAATAAAAAATTTATTTTTTAGTACCGGAGGTGGAGGAACGAATACTGCAGTTTCATTTTCTAGATTAGGATTAAAAATAGGATGGTTGGGAGTTTTAGGTAATGATCACAACAGTGATTTAGTAATTGATGTGCTTAAAAAAGAAAAAGTAAACATTTTAAGTGACAGAAAAAAAGGCAACATTGGATACAGTATAATTCTTTCAAAACTAAGAAATGACAGAACAATACTTACCTATAAAGGAATAAATGATGATTTAACTGATGTTCCAAAACTAAATGCAGACTGGTTTTACATCTCTTCCATGCTAGGAAAAAGCTTTCAAACAACAAAAAAAATTGTTAAGAAAATAAAAAGAGAAAAAAAACACTGGGCTTTCAATCCAAGCACTTATTTAGCTAAACAAGGATTAAATAAATTAATGTTGTTCATAAAAGATTGCGATTTGTTAGTTCTAAACAAAGAAGAAGCGCAGCTATTAATTGGAACAAAAAAAGAACTCAAACAATTATTGAAGCAACTTCAAAAATATGCAAAAATTGTAGTCATAACTGATGGAAAAAAAGGTGCGACTGCATATAACGGAATTAATTTTTATTCTTCTAAACCAAATAACGTAAAAATAATCGAAACAACGGGGGCAGGTGATGCTTTCGCTTCAGGAATGCTTTCAGGAATACTCAAAGGAGAAAACTTGCAAACTGCACTACAAATAGGTCAATTACAAGCAGAAGGAGTTATACAATATTTAGGTGCTAAAGAAAAATTACTAACTTGGAAAGAAATAAAGAGAAAACTATGATAACAAGCCTGCAAAAATTGTTAACAAAATCGTACAAAGAAAAGTATGCAGTAGGACATTTCAATGTTAATAATTTAGAAATTCTTCAAAGTGTTATAACTGCTTGTGAGAAGATGAAAAGTCCAGCAATAATTGCAACAAGTGAAGGAGCAATCAAATATGCAGGTCACAAAGAAATATTTAGTATTATAAAAAATTTAGCAGAACAAACCAAAATTCCTTTTGCAATACATTTAGATCACGGACAAGATTTTGATGTAATAAAAAAAAGCATTCAATTAGGCTACACAGGGATAATGATTGACGGAAGCCACAAACCGCTTGAAGAAAACATAAAGATTACAAAAAAAGTTGTTAATTTATGCCAAAAAAAAGGAATAAGTGTAGAGGGGGAATTAGGAACAATAGGTGGGGCAGAAGATTTAGTTGAGTCAAGAAATATTGTTCTTACAGATCCCAAAATTGCTAGAGAATTTGTAGAAAAAACAGGAGTAGACTGTTTAGCAGTAGCAATTGGAACAAGTCACGGAGCTTACAAGTTCAAAGAAAACGCAAAACTGGACATTGAAAGACTTCAACAAATAAACAAATCCTGCAAGATCCCTTTAGTATTGCACGGTGCAAGTGAAGTTCCACAAAAATATATTCAACTTATAGAGAAATACGGAGGCAAACTTGAAGGAGTAAAAGGAGTTCCAACTTTGCAGCTTAAGAAAGCAATAAAAAATGGCATTGCAAAAGTGAACACAGATACAGATTTGAGATTAGCGTTCACTGCAGGAATTAGAGAATTCTTAACAAAAAATAAAGAAGATATAGATCCAAGACATTTAATGAATGAAGCCAAAAAATTCATCCGAGAAATGGTTGAGCATAGAATTAAAGAGTTAGGAAGTAGTTGTAAAGCATGAATTATTTATTAAAAATAGATTTGGCGAGAAATTAAATCGTATATTTTCTAAAACAGTATGTATATGATGGATGGCTTTGTAGAATAATGGCCTACAACATAGGCTATCGCCTATAACTTTTTTTACAAAGCATTTATGGCAGTAAAATTTATATATTACTTTGTATATACTTTGTATTACCATGGAAGTTGTAAGTTTAAAATTGGAAAAACACATGCTTGATGAAATTGATAGAAAGTTAGTTGTGTATAGGTATGCAACAAGAACTGAATTCATGCGGGATGCTATAAGAGAGAAGCTTTCTGATTTAGACAAAGAAAAATTGTTGTCTAACCTTAAAAAGCTTTATGGGTTTTCAAAAAAAAACACAACTGACAAAGAACTGCACATTGCAAGACAAAAAGCGTTCGAAGAGTTAGATAAAGAACTCAAATAAGATCCTCCGGTTTCTTTGCGTTAGTAAGATCTTTGGTTTTTTCAAAATCTGCATCTCTGATATTAGTTGTAGATTGTTGTCTCGGCGAAGTATAGCATGAAGAGCATCTCCGAAAGGAATTTTTCTTAATTTAGCAATATTCTTCGCTTCTTCTTTTTGAGCTGAAAAAATGTGAAGTTTCCTGAGCTTGCAAGGTTGAATTAAATCAAATGCAAAATGGATTTCTTTATAGGTGTAGCCTAAGTATTTTAGTTCTTTCATGACTATATCTGAATAATAAACTACAGAATCTTCCCTTATTATCTTGGCTAATAATCTATATGCATAGACTCCGTTCTCTCCTAGTTTTTCAAAAAAATTGCAAGATTTTCAGAAAACTTAGACGTTTTTTCAAGAAACATTTATAAACTAAAAACGTGAATTGTTCTTGTTATGAGAAAAGTGGTGATTGGAGCAGATCATGCTGGCTTCAAGTTAAAAGAGCACTTGAAGAATTTTTTAAAAAATAAAAGATATCTGGTTATAGATAAAGGAAACACTAAATATGACTTGAATGATGATTATCCTGACTTTGCATCAAAAGTAGCTCGTGCAGTAAAAAAAGATGTTAGAGGAATTCTAGTTTGCGGAAGCGCTGAAGGAATTTGTATTGCAGCAAACAAAATTAAAGGTATAAGAGCAGTTCCAGTATGGACTCTGAATAATGCAAAATTGAGCAGAGAACACAATGACGCAAATATTTTATGCTTATCTGGTTGGGAATTAAGCAATAAAAAAGCAGAACAAATAGCACTAACTTGGTTAAAAACAAACTTCACAAAGGATCCTAGACATGTTAGAAGAATAAATAAGATAAAAAAGTTGGAAAAATGAAATTATACCCTTCACCTTTCTCAGAGAATATTGCGGATTTTAAGAAAAAGATCGATTTAATAAAAAAAGATTTCAAAACAATTCACGTTGATATACTTGATAACAAATTTGTAAAAAATAAAATTTTATCATTAACACAATTAAGAAAAATACCGCAAGAAGTAAACTATTCTTTTCATTTGATGGTTTATAATCCTGAAAAATACATCAAACAATTAAAAAATTTTCGAGTTAAAGAAGTGTTTATTCATTGTGAAGCTGTAAAAAATTTAAGTGAATCAATCAAAATTTTCAAAAAAAATAAATTGAGTGTTGGGGTAGCCTGGAACCCAGAAACAAAAGTCAAAAATCATTTAGGCGATATAAAAAAAGTAAATAAGCACTTAATAATGACCATCCATCCTGGCGCTAGTGGGCGAAAGTTATTGCCGAGTACTTTAATAAAAATTCCTGTGATAAGAAAGTTAAATAAAAATGCATCAATAACCATTGACGGAGGAGTTAATTTTCAAACGATTAAAATAATCAAAAAATATCGACCGAATATTCTTGCTTCAACAAGCGGGGTATTCAAAGGGAATGTTAAAGAAAACATAAAAAACTGGCATAAGCTGATATGATTATTTATTAACTCCTTTTTTCAGTCATAACATATTTAAAGACCAAAACCCCTAGTTATCTAAGAGGTGAATGAATGAAACTTGCTAAGATTTTAACTCCTTTAGTTTTTGCTCTGCCTTTAATTAATTGCCATGAATTAGAAACAAAAGTCATGAAATCAAAATATGTTAAAGGAAACCTCACCGTAATAAGTAGAGCAGAATACAAAAAAACAATATTTGAAGTTGAAAGAGAAATATTGGCTAAGTATTCTCGTGACGATCCGGATAGTAAATACATTAATCATGAGTATTATCCTATTCTTGAAATGAGTGTTAGTTTTCCAATGGATCATACTAAAAATTCAGTTCATTATTTAGATGAAAAATATGGTACACAAGGCACACCAATGGTTGATGCTTATTGGGATGGAGAAAAATGGGTTCAGAGAAGTGCAGAAAATGAATTGTTGTTTTTGAAATATGACAAAGATTTTTTAGAACTGAAAGATTTACTGGATGTAGATAACATAGTTAAAAAAGATTAGCCATATTTTTCCATTTTTATTTTGTTCGGCAGAACATTTTTTTTAAGCAGAATTTCTCTCATAGAATTACAAAACTCATTAGGCCCGCAAAGAAAATAGTTATATTTTGAAAAATCAAGTATGTGTTTACTTAAGTGCGTTTCATCAATTCTTTTTTTTTCTTTTTCTTGAGTTAAATTATTGATTACTTTAACATTGGCCGATTTATTCCACTCATCAAATTCTTTCTTGTAAATAATATCTTTTTCATATTTCTTGCTAAAGAATAATTTGGCATTTGCGTTTACTTTTGAATCAATAATATATTTAATTATGCTTCTGAGCGGTACAATTCCGCTTCCTGCACCAATAAAAACCGCATCTTGATGCATTTCTTTATCATAAATAAAATGCCCGAAAGGCGATCTTAACTCTATAATATTTCCTTCTTTGATACTATTAAGAGCAAAAGGAGAAAACTTACCATCTGTTTCTTCTATAATTGTTAAAGCTAAATG
>JACRAI010000040.1 GCA_016213425.1 archaeon
ATTCTTGAGAAGTTAGACTTTTTAGGAAAGGAAATTGAAGAAATTAAAGAACACATGGTTGATGTAGATGTTATTCTTAGCGAGGAAGAAAGAAGACTTCTTGATAAAAGTGTAAAAAACGAAAAAGCTGGAAAGCTGATTTCTTTAGAGGACTTAGAAAATGTTCGATGTAAAGCTAGATAAGCAACCAGAAAAATTTCTTAAAAATTGTGAAAAATTGCTTTTTGATAGAATAGTATCAAAATTAAAGGAACTCAAGGAAAACCCAGTTCCTCATGATGCTAAAAGAATAGCCGGATATGAATTACCTACTTTCAGAATAAGAATTGGAAAATATAGATCACTTTACAGAATAAATTATCAAACTAACACCATTATTGTTGTCAAAATTGATCACAGAGAAAATGTTTACAAATAGTAAATCTCACCGATTCATTGAGTTTTTCAACTACTGTCAATAACTTGAGTTTTTGTGAGGGATTGAAGCGTCTATTGAAAAATCAGGAGTGTTTTTAAAGTTCCAACTTTTCTTGTACAAAATGATGGTGGGGTTAAATCGCGAGTAAGTACTGATTATTCTTTTCCTGCAGTTTATCAGACTCTTAAGCAAGTTCTACTATGTTTACCTAAAGAAAGATTTATCAAAAACAAAACAAACAGCAAATAGCGCATTAACTAAAAGTTTTAGAAAAACTGACAGACTGGCATTATTTAGAAGTTTTTAGAAGTTAATACGACAAACTAGCACAGGGCCAAAATCATTCATAAAGTCTTTCTACTAAAGAGGTAAATCCATACTCGTATTCTCTTCCACCTATGGATTTTATTCCTTTTTGTGTGCCGAGAACCCCGCATTCTTCTAGTTTTCTAGAATTAATAACAACCGTGTCTCTGTGCATTCCTGTTTTTTCAGATATAAACTTGTACACATCTACAGAGTCATGACCGAAACCTGAATGCGTGAAAGTTACAACATAATTATCTTTAAAGTAATTTAATAAGTTCTTCATTCCTGGAGTTACTTGAATCCCTTCGTTTTTTAAGTAGTTAACAACAACTTCTAGATCTGCAGTTTTTGGTATGCTCATTTTAATTCCTCCATAAACTTTACTGAAGAATAGAAAGAAGATTATAAAGGTTGTGAAATTACTTTTTCTTCATTAATTCAAGTACTTTTTCTGCAAGTTTAGCTTGAAATACTGCATCGTCTAGTGCATTGTGAGGTGTTTTTCGGTCATCAGTTATTCCTAAATCTCTTAAGTTCGAGTCTATATTCCCAGTTATTCCTCTGTATAAGACATCAATGTTTACTCCTTTGTATCCAAAAGGATTGCTTACTTTCGGTAAATATTTTTCAAAATACCACATTATAAAACTTCCATCAAAAGGCTGAACATCGGTTAATAATACTGGTTCAAATCCTGCGCTAACTGTTAAAGTCCATTCGTTTAATTCTTTCATTACATCTTTAGGTCGATCACCATAAACAGATAATGCTCCTAAAACTTTTTCAGGATTGAAATGTTTACTTTTAGGATTATATTCTTCATAAGTTTTGAAAAGTTCTAAGCATTTTATTCCTAAGCAGCCAACTCTCATTGCTTCAATGTCAAAGTTTGGACTTATAGGTTTTAATTCATGATAAAATTGTTTTTCTCTTTCTCCAACAACACAAGCTCCTATAGAAAGCAAGTTGTAAATTCCAGGCACTCTTCCTGAAGCTTCAACATCCAATGAAATATATTTTCTTCCCATTTTTATTCCCACCTCAAATTGAGCAAATTTGCAATTATTTTAAACTTATGAATATCTTCTCTCCTCAGGCCATTCAGGCAACTCTTCAATTTTTTGCTTAACAGTTGAAGTGTACTCTACTTTCCCGCAAACGTCACATATTCTTTTCCATCGCTTCTCTGTTTTTGCATCAACATAACATGGCCCTCTACGATCTACCCCCATTGTTCCCGGAGGATCTCCTGGAATTGTATAAGCAGGATAGTGAATGTGGTCTGGAATTGTTTTTCCAAATTGATGCTTGCAAGAATTGACAACTCTCTCAAGATCTTCTTTTGTAGAATCAAATTCTTTTTTAGATCGTTCAAATTTATCTCTTAATTGTTTTATTTCAGATTTCATTTAAATTACCTCCTAATTAGTGTCATAAAAACACTATTAATATATAAATGTTTCGAAAACTGTTGCGAAAACTTTATATAGTTCTAATAAGTAACGTATGTTACATGAAAAAACCGATCGTTCGCAAAGAGTACCTCAAGTTCTATGAGGAAACCGCTAAGAGAAGAATAATCGGAGTTTTGTTTAAATATCCTGAAAAAGAATTTAGTTTGAGTGATTTGGCTGCAGAAGCAAGTGTTGCAAAAACCCATATAGGAACTATTTTAGAGGAATTGAGGAAACTGGAAGTAATCACGATAGAAAAATTAAGCAAGATATGGCGTATAAAAGCAAATCAAACTAACTGGTTTTATATTAAGAGCAAGATTCTTAATAATCTAAATTTTATATATTCGAGCGGGTTAGTTGAGTTTTTGGTTGACCATTTTAATAACCCCAGGTCAATAATTTTGTTTGGAAGTTTCAGAAAGGGAGATGATGTTTCAAATTCAGATGTAGATATTGCAGTAGAAGTTGAAGAAGAAGATTACAGAATTATTGGACTAAGAGAATTATCAGAATTTGAAAAAATTATTGGCAAAAAAATTCAAATTCACTTGTTTAACAAAAAAAATGTTGATATCAATTTATTTAACAATATTGCAAATGGGATTTTATTGTGGGGATTTTTGGAGGTGGGTAAATGAAAAAAGAATTTATAGTGTTATTAGAAAAAACAAGGATTATAAGAAAAAGACAGTTAGACCAAGAAAAAATAAAATCAATGATTAACTCTGCAGAAATAAATGCAAGAGTTGTTGAAAAAATAGAATTAAATGATGACACTGCAACTTTAATCTTTAGAGAAATGTATGAATCCATAAGGCAATTAGGCGACGCTAAATGGTGGTTGCTGGGCTACGAACCTGCAAATCACGACGTAAGTTTAGATGCTCTAAAAGAATTTGATATAAAGGAAAAGTTGAAGCTATCTTTTTTAGAAAGATTCAAAAAAATAAGACATGATATAAACTATAGAGGCTTTAGAGCGACAATTGCACAAGCGGAAGAAATTTTAAGTTTCTGGAATTCTTG
>JACRAI010000035.1 GCA_016213425.1 archaeon
ATTATTATTTGTTTTGATAAAATATCCTTCTCCTGCGTTCAAAACTAAATTGTTTAACGGTTGATGGTATGGTTTTGTTGGAGTTTTCATGTAAAACCTGTATTTTAGGTCTTCTGTTGGCGGAATTGAATCATTTGCTTTGTTTGGATCCCAAAAAACAATTCCAACAATATCTGCAGCACTTGTGAAAATCAAAAGTAAATCTTCAAAAAACTCGCTGGTTAAAGATCTGTTAACTTGATGCTTGTTTGGATTTATTGGTATGCCGATTGAGTTTAAATCTTGCATTCTTTCTAGAGTTTGTTGAAGGTATATAAATTATTCTTTTTTCAAGAATATTTCGATATATTTTATTTCTGAATCGCTCCAATTCATATGTCTATCAAAACATACTTTGAAAGGAAATATTTATATACTTTTATATTTTATAGTATACTATGACTGGAAATTCATTATTGCTTAAACTAGTGGGTGATGTGCCTGCTTTCAGGATAGTAGATTTTTTAATAGAGAATAAAGGTTTGGATTTTTCTAAAAAAGAAATAATTGAAGGCGCGGAAATATCTAAAGCAACGCTATTCAATTATTGGGAAGAAGTTGAGGATACTGAGATAGTAAAGCCAACTAGAAAATTTGGAAAAACAACTTTATTCACTTTAAATACGTCAAATCCTATAGTGAAAAGACTTCTCGATTTAGAATTAGAAATTATAAGACACTCTATGGATAAAAAAGCTGAAAGGAAAATAGCCGTCTTGGCAAGCTAAAGAATTTTATTTGGCAAAATAAGAATTAACATCTTTCAAAGCTATTTTTTCTTCAGAAATCTTTTCTAATTTATTGTTTTTTCTTTCGTATTTTCTGTAAATCAAGTAAATATTTTCTCTGATATTTTTGGTTTCTTTTTCTGGGTCAAAAGTAAAAAAAGCTTCTTCAACTAAACCTTGAGAATTAAAATGAGTTACTTTACCCATTCCAAAAGAAGTGTATGCGCTTCTTTTTATTTGAAACGCCTCTGTATTCTTATATGCGTGAGGTACTTTTATTGCCAATCTAGTTTTAGTACCTAAACTTTGAGTATTTGCATCTGAATGAGTAAAATCTGAAGGAATCATATCACTAAAATGTACACCTTCAGGCAGGTCTATGTTATTGTTTAATTCGTCAACTAGAGTTATTCTGCTATTTACCCCATCGAAAACGTAAGCTCCGTCTGAATCTTCTTGCTCTAAAAAATATTTTGTAAGATCTTTTTCTTCACGAATGTCAACAAAAGCACCTATACTTTCGTCATGAATTACTGTATCTTCTTTTAATCTGTTTACTAAAGTGTCTCCATTTGCTACTATTAGCAATCCATCATAATGAGTTTTTTTATCTGAACCTTCTTTTAGAGGAAGATTATCTCCATCAACTATTCTTCCTTCTTTAACATACTTCAAGCAAGTTTCTAAATTTAGTTCTGTATGATACCTTACTAAGCATCCAAATAAATCCCCTTTTTCCATATTATATAGTTTAGTAAAATAGGTTTTTATACTTATCTAGGCATTTTTTTTACTTTTTACCATTTAAAAGCAAAAATTTATTAATAAGTAAAAATATTTTACTGATTATGGTTAAAATCGATTATGACTTTGTATACTTGAGGACAGAAAATGCAAGAATGCCTCTAAAAGAGATATCTAAGAACATTAAAAAAACCCCTCAAAGACTCAAATACACTTGGTCTGTTCTAGAAAAAAACAAGATAATAAGAGATCCTTATTGCATATTTGATTATTCTTATTTTGGGTTAATACTTTTTCGAGTATACTTTAGAAGTGCGTACACTAAAGAGAGAGAAAAAGATTTTGTTATTAATGAGCTGTTTGACAATCCTTATGTTGTTTCTATTCATGAATTAACTGGAGAATTTGATTTAGTTGTAGAATTTATTTCTCCAAATCCTTCTAGATTTAATAAAGAATTAAAAAAAATCATCAATACTTATCCAACACTTAATGACTATAAAATTCTTCTTAATGTAGTTACTTATGTTTATCCTAGACATTATTTAACAAAAAAAACTAATCTTCAAAGCATTTATGTAGAAAGAATATTGGGAGGTGACAGAGTGACAGAGTTATTCAACAAGAATGAGTTAATGGTAATGAAAAATTTACTAAACGATTCAACAGCAAGATTAACTGAATTGTCAAAAAAATCTAATTTAAACATAAAAACTGTAAGAACAATACTAAAAAATCTGAGAAAAAGAAACATAATTAAAGGATTTAAATATATTTTAGAAACAAGCAGTCTAAATTTAAACACTTCGAGACTTTTTATCAAATTGCACAACTTAAGCATAGAAAAAGAGGCCAAATTAATGGAGTTTCTTCTAAATACAAAGGAAATAGTTCAAGTAAACAAAACAGTTGGAGATTGGGATATAGAAATTGGAGTAGAAGCGTTTGATCAAAACAGAGTAAGACAATTAATATTTCAAATAAGAGAAGAATTCAAAGAATTAATAGAAAGATTCAACTTGATTGAACTGTATAAGTGCAATAAAAAAAGCTACCTTCCTCAATACTTATTTATAGAAAAAGAAAAGGTAGAAATCGTTAATTAGTTTATAACATTCAATCTATCGTGCGCATCAATGCTTGCCATGTGAGGATCTAGTTCTTTTTCATATTTTGATAATAAGTATAATTTCATTCTATCTAATTCATCTCTGCTCACACGAGCCATTTTATCTACTTCTATTAATGCGTAAGGATATCCTGGAAATGATAAATCTGTACTATTTTTAGAAAGTAATTCTATTAATTCTTCACTAAACTCGTACATATCTAATCTGAATACATGCCTAGATTTCAAATGAAGCTTTACAAAAATTATTTCTTCATCATTTTTATAATACCATTTAGAAAGTTTTGTTAATTTGCTCAAATTAAATCCTGCACTTAATCCATTATCACAAAGGATTGTTGAAGTCTTGCTTAATCCTGCTAAAACTATGTTTTTTTCTCTACAAGTTTCAAATAGGTCTTCATAATATTCTTTATCATAATAATTTATTTCTAAATCTCCATCTCTAACTATGAATTCACATTTACCGATCAATTCATTGCATGCTTTTATCTCAAAAATTTTTCTAACTTTTTCACCTATAACGCCAGGCTTAATTAAATGATTGTTCTCTAGAGCAGGAAACACGAAAGAATCTTTTCTATCGAAAAACTGCACTTTATAAAAAGGACTTCTGCCGTTCTTTAAGCTGATAAGAACTACAAATTCATCAGAATCATGCATCACTCTTTTATTATCTGTGTAAATGCTCCAGTAAGTCTTTATCAATTGAACACTGAAGTTTGAAGCACTAATAATCTCTCCATTTCCTCCATCTACAAAACCTATCTTTTTTTCAGACAAAGTTTCATTAATAGGATAAAAAAAATCTTTACTCAGAAGTATTCTTTTATTTGAAAGAATTATCTCTTTCCCCTCAGCTTCAAAATCTTTTTTTAAGCTTTCAGCCACGACATCTAGCTTTCTAAGCTCCATAAACATATTGAAAAGAGCAACATTTATAAACAAACCTATTTTCCCTAGTGGGAATGAGGGCCATGACGCAGGTATATTTCTAAGGTAACAACAAAAGTATCTTAGTTATGCCTATGTAAATACCCGCGCCCTGGTAGTGTAGTGGCCTATCATAGAGCCCTGTCGAGGCTCTGACCCGGGTTCGAAATGGTTTGATAACAAACTAAGAAAGTCCCGGCCAGGGCGTAAAAAAAATGTTGTGGGCCGGTAGCTCAGCCTGGCAGAGCACCTCACTTTTACCCTAAGGGGAAGAAATGAGGTGGTCGCGAGTTCAAAACCCTTGAAGAAACCTTTTTCGGGGTGAACGTCTCGTCCGGCCCGTACAACACCCAAAAACAAAAACGCGCAAATGACTTCAACAAAAAAATTTGAAATAAACAAGCACCGATTAGTGCCAAAGCACAATCTGCTTTCTGAAAAAGAAGTTAGCCAGTTATCTAAACAGTATTCAATTAAAGATATTCCAAAAATATTAGTTACAGACCCTGCGGTTGAAGAATTAAAAGCAAAAGAAGGAGATTTAATAAAAATTGAAAGAGAAAGTTTAACTGCAGGAAGAACTTTGTTTTATAGGAGGGTTGTAAATGCTTAATTATTCTTACTTATTAATTAAAAAATATTTTGACGAGAATAGTTTAGTTCAATCAGACATAGAATCGTTCAATGAATTTATTGAGCAAGAAATGCAAAAAATAATTGAAGAAAGCAAAGATGTTGAACCAACAATTATTCCTCCAGATGTTGAAAGTTTCAAAATAAGATTAGACAAAGTTTGGGTTACAAAACCGGAAATAACCGAAGCAGATGGAAGCAAGAGAGCAATTTTTCCAGTAGAAGCAAGATTAAGAAAAATAACTTACTCTGCACCAATATATTTAGAAGTAAGCTCTCATATAAATGATGTTCAAAGAGAAAGTTTTACAACTCAAATAGGCAGTCTGCCAATAATGCTTCACAGCAAGTATTGCCACTTATATGGATTAAACAGAGACCAATTAATAGAAAAAGGCGAAGACCCAGATGAACAAGGTGGTTATTTTGTTATTAATGGAACAGAAAGAGTCCTTGTAACAATGGAAGATTTAGCGTCAAACAATTTCATAATTGAAAAATCAACAACAGGAATAAGTAAATATTTAGGAAAATTGTTTTCAGAAAGAGGTCCATTCAAGATTCCTCACACAATTGAAAGACTAAAAAACGGTTTGTTCTATGTTTCATTCACGAGAGTTAGAAGAGCTCCATTAATTTTAATAATAAAAGCTTTAGGTTTATTAAAAGACGAAGAGATAATGTTGCAGATTTCTGACAAAAAGCAGTATGATGAAGTATTAATTAATCTATTCGAGTATGTTTCTATAAAAACAGAAGATGATGCAATGGATTTCTTATCAAAATTAATCGGTATCACTCAAACAAGAGAAATAAGACTTCAAAGAATGCAAGAGATTTTAGATAAATACTTGCTGCCTCATGTTGGAACTAACAAGGAAGACAGAATATACAAAGCATATAATTTATGCAAAATGTTAAGCAAGTACGTAAAAGTTTCAAGAGGAGAAGCGCCTATTGATAACAAAGATCATTACATGAATAAAAGATTAAAAATGAGTGGAGACTTACTGGCCGATCTCTTTAGAATGAACTTAAAAGTTTTAATTGATGATATACTTTACAATTTCCAAAGAATTGTTAAGAGAGGAAAATTCCCATCAATAAAAGTAATCATTAGAGATAAATTGTTAACGTCTAGAATTTACAGTTCAATGGCTACAGGAAACTGGGTTGGAGGAAGAAAAGGAGTCTCACAAAGAATACAAAGACATAATTATTTAGATACACTAAGCCACTTGCAAAGAGTTTCATCACCTTTATCAAACACTCAAGAAAACTTTGCAGCAAGGGAATTACACCCAACACACATAGGAAGATTATGTCCTAGCGAAACACCTGAAGGAGTAAACATAGGATTAAAAAAGAATTTAGCGTTAATGACAAGCGTTACTTCAAAAATTCCTTCGCAAGAAGTAATGAATATCTTAATAAACTCGGGGTTAAAACCAATAAAATAAAATGACAGAAGTATACTTAAATGGATCGTATGTAGGGGATATTGATAATAAAGATCAATTTGTAGAGAACGTAAAGAATGAAAGAAGAAAAGGCGGAATAGCTGAAGGAATGAACGTTCAATACAAAAAAGAATTAGATAGAGTAGAAGTTCACACTTCAAAAGGAAGAGACAGAAGACAGGTAATTGTAGTAAAAAATGGTGTTCCTTTACTAACAGAAAAACACATAAAACAATTACACAAAAACGAACTTACTTGGCAAGACTTAGTAAATCAAGGAGTAATTGAATACTTAGATGCCGCAGAAGAAGAAAATTCATTACTGGCTTTCTACGAGCAAGAATTAACTCCAGAACACACTCATTTAGAAGTAAGCCCTCTAGTAATGCTTGGATTAATAGCTGCATTAGTTCCATACGGAAACTTCACGCAATCTGCAAGATTAAGCATCGGGTCAAAAAATCAAAAACAAAGCACAGGACTTTACGCTGCCAACTATTTAGTAAGAATGGATATGGATGTTAACTTACTTCACACACCACAAAAACCAATCGTTAAAACAATTATACATGATTTTTCAAATTATGATCAACACCCTTCAGGCCAAAATGTTATCATTGCAGTAATGAGTTACAAAGGATATAACATGGAAGACTCAATAATTCTAAATAAGGGAAGCATAGAAAGAGGATTTGCAAGATCAACATATTACAGACCTGCAATAGCAGAAGAATTAAGATACTCTGGAGGATTAATGGATCAAATAAGTGTTCCAGATAAAGAAGTCAAAGGATACAAAAGTGAAAGAGATTACAGATTCTTAGAAGATGACGGAATAATTTATCCTGAAGCTCAAGTAAAAGAAGATGATGTAGTAATAGGAAAAACAAGCCCTCCAAGATTCTTAAGCTCACTTGACGAATACAGTCTTGCAAGCAACATAAGAAGAGAAAGCAGCGTATCATTAAAACACGGAGAAGAAGGAGTAATAGATTTTGTACTATTAACAGATAATGAAGAAGGAAACAAACTGGTTCAAGTAAGAATAAGAGATCAAAGAATTCCAGAAATAGGAGATAAATTCACTTCAAGACACGGTCAAAAAGGAGTAATAGGATTAATTGTTCCAGAAAGCGATATGCCATTCACTTCAAAAGGAGTAATTCCTGACATAATATTCAGTCCTCACAGTATCCCTAGCAGAATGACTGTTTCACAATTAATGGAATTAATAGGTGCAAAAACAGGAGCACTTGCAGGAAGATATGTTGATTCAACAACTTTCAATGCAGAACCAGTTGATAAAGTAAAAAAAGAACTACTAAGCTTAGGATTCAGAGATGACGGTGAAGAAATAATGTACAACGGAATATCTGGAGAAAGAATTGCAGTAAGAATCTTTGTAGGTAACATGTACTACTTAAAACTAAGACACATGGTTGCAAACAAAATCCACGCAAGAGCTAGAGGACCAATACAATTATTAACAAGACAACCAACAGAAGGAAGAGCAAAAGAAGGAGGATTAAGATTAGGAGACATGGAAAAAGACACCTTCGTAGCTCACGGAACATCACTATTATTAAAAGAAAGATTTGACAGCGATAAAACAACTGTTCCAGTTTGTGAAAGCTGCGGAATGATAGTAATCCATGATTACATAAAAGACAAAAGATATTGTCCAGTGTGCGGAGAAAATGTAGAAATTAATGACGTAGAAATGAGCTATGCATTCAAACTAATGCTTGATGAATTCAAAACATTAGGAATATATCCTAAACTAACATTAGAAAACAAATACTAAAATGGTAAAAAAAGAAATCGTTGAAGAAGAAAAAGAAAAAATAGACGAAGTACAAGAGAAAGACGATGAAGTGTTAACACCAGAAGAGAAAAGCATTCTAAAAGATTCATTAAGCAGAGAAACAATAGAAACCACTCAAACATACATTGTAAAAAGAGTTGCCGGAGTAGTTTTCGGAGTTTTATCTCCAAAAATGATCAAAAAAATGGCAACAGCAAAAGTAGTAACTCCAGAATTATACGACAAAGAAGGATATCCAGTAGATGGCGGATTAATGGATATAAGATTAGGAGTAATAGATCCAGGATTAAGATGTAAAACTTGCGGTTCAAAACTAAAAGAATGCATAGGCCACTTTGGATACATAGAACTTGCAAGACCAGTCTTTCACATAAAATTTATCAAACACATATATGACTGCTTAAGATGCACTTGCAGAGAATGTGGCAGAGCATTAATGCAAGATGACAAAATTAAAAAGACCCTAAAAGATTATGCTAAAGCAAGAGATATAGATGGACTTGATGCTGTAAGATATTTAGTAAAACAAACAACAAAATTATTGAAAACAGTAAACAAATGTCCGCATTGTAAAGCAAAACAACACAAAGTTGGCCTTGTTAAGCCAATGAATTTCAAGGAAGATGAGAAAAAACTAACATCTATCCAAGTAAGAGCAAGACTTGAAAGATTGACTGACGAAGACGTAGAACTTTTAGGATTAAACCCTAAAGTAATAAGACCAGAATGGATGGTATTAACAGTATTATCTATTCCTCCAGTAACCGTAAGACCATCAATCACTCTTGAAAGCGGAGAAAGAAGCGAAGATGACTTAACACACAAATTAGGCGATGTAGTAAGAATTAACCAAAGACTATTTGAAAACATTAATGCAGGAGCTCCCGAAACAATAATAGAAGATTTATGGGATTTATTGCAGTATCACATTACAACTTTCTTTGACAATAATGTTCCTCAATTACCTCCAGCAAGACACAGAGGAGGACAACCATTAAAAACAATAACTGAAAGAGTAACAAGCAAAGAAGGAAGAATAAGACATAATCTTGCAGGTAAAAGAACAAACTTCTGTGCTAGAACAGTAATCAGTCCAGATCCAATGTTAGGAATTAATTATGTTGGAGTCCCTTACAGTGTAGCAATGAAAGTAACAGTTCCAGAAATAGTAAACGAATGGAACATGGCATACTTAAAGAAGTTCGTAGAAAAAGGAGCAAAAGAATACCCAGGAGCAAACTACATAGTAAGACCTGATGGTAAAAAGAAAAAAATCACTGAAGAAACAAAAGAAGCAATGCTTGAAGAATTACAACCAGGCTATCGTGTTGAAAGACATTTAATGGATGGAGATATATCAGTATTCAACAGACAACCTAGCTTACACAGAATGAGCATGATGTGTCACAAAGTAAAAGTATTACCATACAAAACTTTAAGGTTAAACCCCGTTGTTTGCGCACCATATAACGCAGACTTTGACGGAGATGAAATGAACCTTCACATTCCACAAACAGAAGAAGCAAGAGCAGAAGCAGAAATATTAATGCAAGTACAAACACAAATAGTAAGCCCAGGTTACGGATTAAGCGTTATAGGATGCTTGCAAGACGCAATATCAGGAAATTACGTTTTAACAAGAGATATGAATTACACAAGAGAACAAGCAGTTGATTTATTATGCTCAGTAGGAATAATGGACTTCAAAAAGTTGCCAAACAAAAAAACAGTAACTGGAAAAGAAGTATTCAGCGTTTTATTACCAGATGATCTAGATTATCAAGGAGTAAGCAAATCAGGAGATCAAGTAGTTATAGAAAAAGGTGTTTTAAAAGAAGGAGTGATGGATCAGAAATCAATCGGTGGAGAAGGAGAAGGATTGCTATTAAGAACACTCCACAAACAATATGGTCCAGATGCAACAATAGATTTACTACAAAGAATTTTAAGATTAGGAATAGAAGTTTTACTCAAGAGAGGTTTTACTGTAAGTTATGCAGAAACAGATTTGCCTCAAGAGTCAAATGAAGAGATTAGCAAAACTTTAAATGTTGCAGAGGAAGAAGTACAAAAAATAATACAATCATACAAAGAAGGTTCACTAGAAGCTTTCCCAGGAAGATCGTTAAGAGAAACTCTTGAAATGAAGATAGTAGAAGTTTTAAACAAAGCAAGAAATGTATGTGGTAACATTATAAGAAAAACAATTGATAAAACAACACACACATTCATAATGGCAGAAAGCGGAGCAAGAGGAAACATACTTAACGTAGTACAAATGAGCGCTTGTGTAGGACAACAAGTATTGGCAGGTAAAAGAATAGAAAAAGGATTCAGCGAAAGAACTCTTGCATGTTTTAAAAAAGGAGACTTATCACCAGAAGCACACGGATTCGTAAGAAGCTGTTTTAAAAAAGGATTAAATCCTAGAGAATTTTTCTTTCACTCAATAACTGGAAGAGACGGATTAATGGATACAGCATTAAGAACACCTAAATCAGGATATCTCTACAGAAGATTAGCTAACGCAATGCAAGATTTAAGAGTAGAATATGACGGAAGTGTAAGAGATGCAGGAAACAAGATCATTCAATTCAAATATGGAGAAGACCAATTAGATGTCTCCAAAACAGAAAAAGGAAAAATAAATATTAAAAAAATAATACAAAACGCATAAAATGGTACACCAAGAATTAAAAGAATATGTAGGAAAAATGCCTGAATCTCTGTTGAAAGAGATTGAAGAAACTTGTCCGGCTGCAAAAATCAAAAAAGTTGCAAAACTAGTTTTTGAAGAGTATGAAAATTCAAAAATTTCTGCCGGTGAAGCAGTTGGATTAGTAAGTGCAGAATCAATAGGAGAACCAGGCACTCAAATGACATTAAACACATTCCACTTTGCAGGAGTTGCAGAAATGAGCGTCACAAAAGGACTTCCAAGAATAATAGAAATCCTTGATGCAAGAAAAAACATTTCAACACAAACTATGGATATATACTTAAACAGTCCTTACTACAAAGGAAAAGATGTAAGAACTCTTGCAATGCAAATTAAAGAAACAAACATGGACTCAGTAGTAAAAGAATTCTCAATTAATGTTGTTGATTTAAAAATAGATTTAATACTTGACACGGAAAAATTAACAGTTCTAGATCTTTCAAGCAAAAAAGTACAAAAAATATTAGAAAAAGCTCTTGACAAAACTGCATTGATAGAAGTTAAGGGAGAAAATTTAGAAGTTTCACTTAAAGGAAAAGAAAAAGATCTCAATCAATTGTACAAGTTAAAAGAAAAAATCAAAGAAATATATGTGGGCGGAATAAAAGGAATAACTCAAGTATTGCCCGTTAGAAGAAAAGAAGAATACATAATTCTAACTGCTGGATCGAACTTAAGAAAAGTTTTAGACCTAGAATTTGTTGATGGAACAAGAACAACATCAAATGACATTCATGAAATAAAAAAAATCTTGGGCATAGAAGCTGCAAGACAGGCAGTAATTGAAGAATTACTTCAAGTAGTAGAAACTCAAGGTTTAAATGTTGACGTAAGACATTTAATGCTTGTTGCAGACACAATGTGTTCTTCAGGAGAACTTAAAGGAATAACAAGATATGGAGTTGTCAGCGAAAAAGCAAGCGTTCTTGCAAGAGCAAGCTTTGAAACTCCAATCAAACACTTAATAAACGCATCAATAGTGGGAGAAATAGATTACTTAAACTCAGTTGTTGAAAACGTAATGTTAAACCAACCAGTTCCTTTAGGAACAGGAATGGTAAGATTAATAACTAAAAAATAAAAATGACAAAACAAAAAGCACCTTTCGGACAAGAATTGAAAAAATTGTTAGAAGAAAAAAAGCTAGTCTTAGGAACTGAGCGAACTGTAAAATTATTAAAAAAGGGCGGATTAAAAAAAGTAATAGCGTCAAAAAATTGTCCAGAACAAGTATTAAAAGTTCTTGATAGGTACACAAGTATTTCTGGTGTTGAACTACAAAAAGTAGGTTACACAAATGAAAGACTAGGAACATTATGTAAAAAACCTTTTTTAATATCTGTTATCGGCGTTCTCAAATGAAATATGACACTGAAACATTACAGTTCATGAATTTTTTCGAAACAATAACCCATGCAAAACTAAAAGAATGTTTTGAATGGAACAAATTTCATGTCTTTGTCGTTGAA
>JACRAI010000036.1 GCA_016213425.1 archaeon
GGGTTAGACATCAAATACCTTATGATTTGAGCACTGTAACAGCTAATGCTGCACAAAAAGCAAGCTGGGTTTTAGAAAATAAAAGAGGAGTTTGTGATGAAATAACCGCCCTCTTCATGGCATTGCTTAGAGCAAACAATATTCCTGTAAAATTTATTTATGGAATAAGTTACACAAACTCTCCTCTAGTGAGCTCTCAATGGGGACCTCACGGGTGGGCAGAAGTTTATTTTCCAAATTATGGATGGATTCCCTTTGATCCTACATTTGATCAATATGGATGGGTAGATGCAGGCCACGTAAAATTGCTGGAAAGTGAAGATCCTCAGATTAATGCACTGCAAGTTACATGGAGAGGTAAAGATTACAAGTTAAAACTAGGTGATCTAAAATATAACGCACACATAAGACAGAATAGCGAATCATACAATTCAAATGTTGAGTTCAAACCTGCAGTTCATTCAGATGAAGTAAGTCTTGACAGCATGAATTTAGTTGTTGTTGAAGTAAAAAACAAAAATGATTATTATGTTGCCACTAATCTAAAAATAGGTGAAGTAAAAGAATTAGAAGTAATAGGCAGTAATGAAAATTTTTTAGCTCTTGCACCGGGTGAAGAAAAACAAATATATTATACAGTAAAGTTAAAAGAAGGTCTTAAAGAACAATTCAATTACAAAATACCTGTAGTTATTTTTAATGAAAAAAATGAAACAAGTCAAACAAGCTTTACAGCAAGTAAAAGCAATACTAAAATAACTCAAAGCGATATTAATATTGCTAAATCAGTATTGGAAGAAGAAAGAATAAAACCATTCTCTAGTATAATTAATTTAAACTGCACAGCACCTGCATTGCTTGAACAATATCAAAATGCAGAAGTAACTTGCAATATTATAAGTGATGGAAGTTATTATTTTGAAAAAGCAGGAGTTTGTTTATTCCAAAGCTGTAAAGAAGTTTCCTTCTCAACAAACGCACAAGTCAAGTTTCCTTTAACAATGAAGACTGGAAAGCAAGACTTAAGAATAACTTTCCGACATGACAAAGCAAGCAAAAGTCAAACAATCACTGTAGAAAGAAAAGACACCCCAGAACTAAAAATAGAAAACATAAATTATCCTTCAAAAATACAAGAAGGACAAGATTTTAAACTAAATTTTACAATAGCACAAAAATCTTTTTCACCCCCAAAAAATCTTAGCGTTAAAATCTTCCTGCCAAGAAAAACACAATTACTGAAAATTGAAAAATTCAATAAATTGCTCCCAATAGAAACATCAATAAGCAGCAGAGAATTATACGGAGGCAAAAACAGAATATCACTAATACTAGAATACAATGATGTAGAAGAAAAAGAAGATTTAACTATAGAAAAACAAGGCGGCGGAGCATTCTGGGAAGTAATGTACGGAATAAGAGAATTCTTCAGTAGCATACTAGATGCGTTTAGTGTGTTGATATTTGATTAAGAAAGTTATACTTTCACTTGTTCTTTATCTTCCTGTGTGATTTCTGGATTGTGTCTTTTCTTAAAGCTCTGCTCAACAAAACTGGCGTAAGTTATTTTTTGCTTAGGAATTATTATTTCTACAGATTCAAGTAATGGTAATTGTTTTATTTTTCTGTAATGAAGTTCGACTTCTTGAGGTGTTTTTTCAGAAGAATTATAATACATAAGCAATTTGTTCTCAAAAACATAAAAAGTTCTAAGTTTTCTTTTTCCTTCAATCAAGTACACTCCGCAAGGAATTGGAGGGGCCATTGCATAATCAAGAGCACAAGTAAAGAACGGTGCTCCCTCATCTGGTGTGAATTTTCCTTCTTTATCATGGTTTCCAATTTCTTGTTTGTAAATACACGAACACAAATTAAGCATAAGCAGTTCTTCATCTTCGGCAACATCAACAAAATTATTGCTTTCATTTAAAGTTTTTTTGCTGATTACTCCAGAATAATTCAATGTGAACCCTATAGGAATCTCAACTCTCTTAAAACCTTGATCTAAAAGATCTACGCAAAAAACACCTATTGCTCTTCCATCACAAAATTCTATAGGAATAAACTGCAATGATGAGCTTTCCTTCTTGAATCCTTCTTCACTTTTGCTTACAAAAATATTCTTAACCAATTGATCTATATGAACTCTTGTCATACAGTAAAGAATGCAGATAGAATTAAAAGCTTTTTTTTTACTAATATTTCCAAACCAATAATCTTTATAAATAAGTATAGCATTTTGTATACTAATGGTGTCTTTAGGACCATTTAATTTGCAAACCTTGTGGGGATTATACGCTTTACTTAGTTTAGTTCCTCTGATTCTATTATATTTGATCAAACCTAAACCTAAACTTTTAGAGGTACCTTCATTGATGTTTTTCTTGAAATCAATGGGTGCAAACAAAATAACTTCTTTTTTTAAGCAATTCACTAAAGACTGGCTTTTTTTAATACAAATTTTAGCTTTACTGTTAATAACACTAATTCTTCTCACTCCTTTTATAGAGTATTTTCACGATATAAGCGCAGCTCACACAGTTCTAGTTTTAGATGTTAGTGCAAGCATGCAAACAAAAGAAGGAAGTACAACAAGATTTGATAAAATGATACAGAAAGCTAAAGAAGTTTTAGGTTCAAGAAATACAGTTGTGCTTGCTAAATATTATAATAAAGCAGATTTCAAAGATCAAAGCAAAAGTGAAACAATTGATTACTTAAACACGTTAAGACCTGTAGATACATCAACAAGATTAGGTGATGCAATTATTGCAGCAGGAAGTATTCTTGAGCAAACAAGCAAAAATAAAGAAGGAAGAATAATTGTAATAAGCGATTTCATAAATACAGAAGGCCAAGATCCTTTAACTGCAAAATCAATTCTAGAATCAAAAGGATTAATAGTTGACTTCATAAACGTAGCAAGCACAGATAAGAAAGATAATGTAGGATTCGTAAAATTAATCGTTGATGACCAATCGAGTGTGGCTTATATTAAGAACTTTAATGATTACCAAAAAACAGTGCAGTTAAAAGTTGGTGATGTAAATAAAGAACTGGTTTTAGGACCTGAACAAGCTGAACCATTTTCATTTCAAACAGTTGGAGGAGTTACTAAGCTTGAAATCACACCTAAAGATGATCTTGATGTAGATAATGTTGCTTATTTGAGCGCACCTCAAGAATTGAAAGCAAAAGCATTAATAATAACAAATAATGAGTCGATTTTTTTAACTAATGGATTGAAATCAACCAAGCTTCTTGATGTTGAAGTAACAAATCCTCCGATAATTCCCTCGGGAGACTATGATCTTTATGTTTTATACAACATTAATCCTAATGAAATATTGACAGGTACTTTTGAAGATCTTAAGACAAAGGTTGAGAACGGGGCTAATCTTATTGTTCACGTTCAAGAAGATATGGATAAAGTTGATTTTAAAGGTTTGATAAACCTTCCTTTAATTGAAAAAGTTAGAAGTGGTGAAGATTTAATTGTACAACAAATTAACAAGTTTACTAAAAATGTTGATTTTGGTAAAGTAGAATATTTCTGGATGATGGGTGGAGGATCAACTCTTTCACCTTTTGTTACCGCATTAAACACAACTATTATTGGTATGGAATCAAAAGGCAAAGGCAAAATTTTATATTATGGAATTCTAGAAAAATCTAGTGATTTCAAATTTTCTCCAAGTTATCCTATCTTTTGGACTGAAGTTGTAAAATTCTTGTTAGAAAAACAAGACATTTCACAATTAAATCATCCAACAAAAGATTTCTTGACTTTCTTGAAACCTCAAGAAGTAAAGAATCCTTCAGGAAAAAAAATAATAACGCAAACATTAGTGCTTGAAGAAGCAGGATTATATCAGCTTCCAGAACAATATGTTGCAGCTAACTTGCTTGATGAAAGAGAAAGTTCATTAACGGCAACAAAAAGTTTTGCAGAAAAAAACAGCGAAGAATACTCCGTTAAAGCAGTTAAAGAAAAGCAAGAATTTGACTTGAGTCCATTAATAATATTTTTATTAATGTTAACCCTGGCGGGCGAAACATTTTACATAAAAACAAGAGGTATGTTATAAAATGGTCTTAGAATTTATTGAAAAACTAATTCAATTCATGGATGTAAGCTTAAACATGAGATACGCATGGATTTTATTATTAATAATTCCAATATTCTTCATATTTTGGTATCTAGTTAGAAGCGAATTCATAAAAATACAAGAAGAAGAACCCGTAAAACAAAACAGACTTTTACTTCAAAAAATAGTTATAATAAGCAGAACATTAATATTTTTCTTTTTACTGCTTGCTTTGGCGGCATATTACGTTGAAAACGAAAAAGAGATACAAGGAGATGTATTCTTAAAAATTTTAGTAGACAACTCGAGCAGTATGTCTTTACTTGACTCATTTCCTCAAGCAAGCATAGACGTTTTGAAAGAAAAGACAGACGTTCAAGTTATAACAATAGGTGAAAAAGAAGAAAGTGCTCTAGGAGATGATATTTTAAATCACTTAAGCAAAAATGACAACATCTTATTAGTTAGTGATGGGCAGGCCACTAAAGGAACTGCATTAGGTGATGTAATACTTTACGCTGCAAATTTGAACAGCACAATGAGTGTATTAAAACTTCCAGCAGTTAAAGATGACGTTAGTGTTTTCATTCAAGGACCAGAAAAAACAACAGAAGATGTTGATAATGTTTTCACAATAGTTCTAAATAGAGTTGGAAAAATAAAAAATGTACCGCTAAAAGTAACAATTGACGGCGCAGTTGTTTATGAACAAGAAACAGCTCAAGATAGAGTTGAGATTAACAAGAAATTTATCAAAGGATTCCACAGAGTAACTGCAGAAATAAACCTCAACGACGAATTTAAACAAAACAATGCATTTTATAAAACAGTTCAAGTAGTGCCTCAGCCGCAAATACTTTTTATTTCAAAAAAAGAAAATTCTCCGCTAAAAAAATTATTTGAACAAGTTGTAAAAGTAAAAGAAATAACTTATGTGCCAGATAAAACTCAATTAAAAGGTTTGCTAAAAGATGCATACGCAGTAATAGTTAATGACATTCATTCAAAAGATTTGAATCCACAAGTAGACACATTCCTAGAATACTTAAGAGATGGAAACGGAATGCTAGTATTTGGAGGATACAACAGTTACGGAGACGGGTTATACAGAGCATCACCTTTTGAAGCACTAATAATGCCTGTGCAAGTAGGCAAAGCAGGAAGAAAAGAAAGTGATATGAATGTAGTAATAGTTATAGACATTTCAGGAAGCACAGGAGGAAAGTTTCAGTCAGGAACTAAAGCAGTAGATGTGGAAAAAGCTTTAGCTTTGAATGTTTTAAAAAATATACGTCCAAACATTAAGCTTGCAGTTATAGCATTTAACTTTCAAGCATACATGGTTTCAGAAATGTCAGTTCTTCTATCAAAAACAGAAATAGAAGATAAAATAGCTAGACTAAATGACTTTGGAAGTACAGCAATAAGCCAAGGAATACTAAAAGCAGTTCAATTACTAGAGTCCAGTCCTGGAAGCAAACACATAATATTAATCAGCGATGGAAGAGATACTTATGAAAATATTGCCGTAGCATATGAAGCAGCTAAAAAAGCAGCAAACATAGGCGCAAAAATGTATACTGTAGGTGTAGGAGACAAAACAGATGATCTTGCAATGATGAGGCTTGCAGAAATAACTAACGGAGTATACTTTAAAGCTGACGAAGTATCAAAACTAAAAATATTATTCGGAGAACTTGAAGAAGACAAAACAAAAACACCAAAATTAACTATACTAAACAGTAATCATTTCATAACTCAAGATTTAGGAGAGATAAGCGCATCAATTCACGGATTTAATGACATGGTCCCTAAAACAACAGCAAGAATGCTTGTAACAACCAACAAAGGAGATCCATTACTTGCAGTATGGAGAGTGGGCTTAGGAAGAGTAGGAGCATTCGCATTTGATGATGGAAGCGTTTGGAGCGGAGAATTAATGAGCAAACAAAATTCCAAATTGTTAATAAGATCGCTAAATTGGGCTGTTGGAGAGCCAGATAGAAAAGTAGAAGAAGGAATGGACATTAAAGATAAAAGAATAGGCAAGACAACACTCTTAACGATTAAATCAAAACAACAACCTGTAAGTCCAGACCATACTTTTTACAAAACAGATGAAGAAACATACCAAACAAGTGTAGTTCCTGAATCTTTAGGTTTCCAAGAAGTACTGACAGCTTCATTTGCAAGCAATTATCCTCTAGAATACCAAACCATGGGAATTAATCCAGAACTCAAAAATTTAGCAGGATCAACTGGAGGATTAATGTTCGAACCAAATGATTTGAAAGGAATCTTTGACTTTGTCAAAACCAAATCTAAAAGAACTGTTGTAGTAAAAGAAGTGCTAAGATGGCCGTTTATTTTAATCGCAATGATATTATTTTTAATAGAAATATTTATAAGGCGATATTTACGAAGTGAATAGTATGACATTTATAACAAAAAACGCAAACTTGTTCCTTTTGTTCTTAATAATTTTATCTTCATTAGGCCTTGTAGCTGCGACAGTATACTTTAATTATACTTTCAGTAAAGTTAATTCAGAATATTCTGGTTTAGAACAAGACTTGTCAAGTATGAAGAAAGAATATGAACAAAAGCAAGCATTGCTTAAAAAAATAGAAGGAGAATTATCAACTAAATCAGAAAGAGAGGAAGAATTCACTCAAAAATATCAAGAAGTTAAAACGGAAAAAGATAAAACAGTAAAAGATAGAGATACCTTCAAGTTAAAAAGTGAAGATTTGGAAATACTAAATACTAATTTGAAGACAAAAAATCAACAATTAGAGTTTTCTAACGCCAATCTTGAAGCTCAAAATACTGAATTGAACTCGAAAGTTAATGAGTTAAGATCGCAAATAAGCTCTTATACATCACAAGTTAGCTCGTTGAGCTCGCAGTTAAGTTCGTGCAAAAGTCAATTAGCTGCATGTTCGTGATAAATAAAATGGAACAAAAAAAGAGATCGATAAAAACAATAGAAAAAGCATTAATAGAATTAAAAACAAACGTTATAATGATGGCTGCTAGCAACAGCTTAATAGATAGCTTAGTTGTTTTCCTCATATTTTTCTTATGTTCTCTGTTAATGAAAATACCCTATTATTATTCTTTTATTCCATTCATTTTATACTTATTTATTCACTCCTGGTATGTATTCAAAGAAGCACGTTATGAATATATTGAGAAAAGAGTTCCATTTTTAAAAGAACAGTTGAGAACAGTTGCAGACAATCTAGACAGAGATGACCCTGTTGTACAAGAATTAAACGAAGATGTTCTTAAAAAAATGGGAATGATAAACAATGCAGTATTCCTAAAATTTGGTCAAATAACTGGAAGAATCACTTTGCTAGTTATCTTGTCATTTTTGATAATCTTTATCGCTGCTGCAAATATCTCTTTGTTTAATGTTCCTGACTTGCTAAAAGATTTAAAAGATAAAATAGACCAATTACCAGAATATAATGTGCAAGAACAAATACTATACTTAAATGAATCTGAAGAAAATAAGGATCTTTTTGGCAACAAATCCATTGCAGAATTAGGATATCAAGAATTACAAATAACTTTAAGTCCAACACAAACAGAAATTGATATAAATAAAATAAAGGATCCTGAAGAAAATACGTTTGAAAGTAATTATAAACCTAAAGAAATAAAAGCAACATCAGACGTGAGCTATCAAGAAAACATACCTGAAGATTACCACTTAATTGTTAAAGATTACTTTAACAGAATAAGCAAATAAAGTTTGCAGTTCAAAGTTTGCAGTTTGAAGTAACTGCAAGCTTCAAACTTCAAACTACAAACGAAAAGGGGAGGCGAAAAATATGATGAAAATTGCTGACGCAAAAAAATTAATTGACAAATCATTTGAAGAAATGGGCCGAGTTATTGTAGGTCAAGAAGAAATGGTGGGTGAAGTAATGATTGCTTTGCTATCAGATGCTCACGCATTACTAGAAGGATATCCTGGACTGGCAAAAACATTATTAGTTAAAACTCTTGCAGAAATAATGGACTTAAAATTCTCAAGAATACAAAACACTCCTGACTTAATGCCGTCAGATATAACGGGAACTTACATAATAGAAGAAACAACTGGAGGCAAAAGAAATTTTAAATTCCAGCCAGGACCGATATTTGCAAATCTAGTTTTAGCAGACGAAATTAACAGAGCAACACCAAAAACCCAATCAGCACTTTTAGAAGCGATGCAGGAAAGACAAGTAACTGTAGGAAACTCAACATATCAGCTAGAGAGACCTTTTTTTGTTCTAGCAACGCAAAACCCAATAGAGCAAGAAGGAACTTATCCTTTACCAGAAGCACAAAGTGACAGATTCTTGCTAAAAATAAATGTATCATACCCAACATTTCAAGAAGAACTAGAAATCGTAAATAGGTACGCTGAAGAAGAACAAAAGGCAGCATTAAAAGTAGTTCTTAAAAAAGCAGAATTGATACAATTGCAGCAATTAACAAGAAGCATACCAATAGCAAATGACATTAAAAAATACGCAGTAGACATAGTTACGAAAACAAGAAATAAAGCAGATTTAATAGAGTACGGAGCGTCTCCTAGAGCATCACTTGGTTTAGTCATCAGTGCTAAAGCAAGAGCATTGCTTAATGGAAGAAAATACGTAAGCAAAGACGACGTGAAAAACATGGCCTTGCCAATCTTGAGACACAGAATTGTTCCAACATTTGAAGCAGAAAGAACAAACTTAACAGTTGACGATGTAATAAAAAAAATATTATAAACAATGGCCATAAATATAGATTTTTTAGATCACTTAGAAAGGTTGAGTTTGATCATAAACAAAAGAATTACTTCTAATTATTCTGGAGAGCGAAGAAGCAGCCATACAGGTGAAGGATTAGTGTTCAAAGATTACACCATATATAGTCCTGGAGAAAACTTTAAAGCAATAGACTGGAAAGTATATGGTAGAACAGACAAATTATTCATAAAAAGATTTGAAGAAGAAAGAAACCTAACAGTACACATAATAGTTGATTTCAGTGCAAGTATGGATTTTAAGAGTGGAAAATTCAAAAAAGCAGAATACGCTTCAATGATAGGTTTAGGTTTTGCATACATGGCAATGAGAAACAATGAAAGATTTGTTTTATCTACATTTGCAGATCAGCTTTCAGTGTTTAAGCCAAAAAAAGGAAGAAAACAATTAATGCTGCTTCTAGACCACTTAAACAATGAAAAAGCGAAAGGTTTTTCTAAAATAGAAGAATCACTATCATCATACAAAAAATTGATTAATAGCAAATCTTTAGTTATTATAATATCTGATTTCCTCTATGATATAAATCAAATAAAAAATGTTTTATTAAAATTCAAGCATCATGATGTTAAATTGATCCAAGTGTTAGATGTTCTAGAAACAGACTTAAACTTAGAAGGAGATTTTAAATTAAGAGATTTAGAAAGCCAAGAACAATTAAGAACATACGTCAACCCGTATTTAAGAAAACAATATTTGTTAAAATTATCTCAGCATCAAGATGACATAAAAAAAGCATGTGCTGAAACTGGAGCGCAATTCTACCATTTCTCAACAGAACAATCAGTATTCGATGCATTCTATGAAATATTACAGCACAGACATGCGCATATGGGATAGTTTGAAGTTCATGGTTTGAAGTTTGAAGTAAACAAGCGAAAGCATTTGTTTTAATCTGTAATGCTCCAAACTTCAAACAGCAAACTATGAACCAGATTACACCTCCAAGTGCTTTGTTGTGTTCTTGAATGCTTCATCAATTAATCTAGCTAATTCTGGGCATACTTCGTATGCAAAACCTTTGTAGACATTCCATGCCGAACTCATACTATTGTAAATCTTCATTCTCTTTTCAGCTCTAGCTGTGCTAGTAGTTCTCATGTTGTGCAGAACATCTGCTAACTTAACCATCTTCACTTGATTGTTATTTCTAGCAATTCTTTGTCTATATTCATCATCTGTTTCTCCTTCATGTTCTCTTTGAGTCATTCCATCAACTAATTCAGCTATTTCACCACTAAACTCAGCTCTAACGGTACTCAAGCTTACGTTACAATCTTCAACAACATCATGAAGCCATGCAGCACTCAAGATAGTGTCATCAGCTATGCCCGCATTTTTCAGTATTCCAACAACTGCTTTAGGGTGCTCGATATAAGGAGTAACTCCATCTTTTCTTAATTGTCCTTCGTGCGCTTTGTACGCAAATTGTTTTGCTTTTTCTTCATATTTCATTTTCTCACTCTCCGTACTTCTAATTTACGAAGCAAATTATTAATATTTAATTCTATTACAAATATATTGTACTATTTAGAAATATTTATATATTAGAAGCGCTCTTTTTAGGTATGTATAGAAAATTAACCACCCAAGGACCAAAGGACAGGAATTCTTACACTGTTACCTTACCCATAGAGTGGATTAAGAAATACGGGCTGGATAAATCTAGAACTGTAGATTTATCTGTAACAGGGCCAGCGTTAATCATAAAAGCAGGGGAAACAGAAAAGACCAAAGTAGTGGTGGATGCTGAAATTTTGAAGCATTCACTTACTCGAGTCTTACAAATTCTTTACAAAAAAGGAATAGATGAAATAAAAATAACCCATTTAGATTCTAAGCTAACTTCTGAAGTTTATGAGATAATACAAAAAAGGTGCATTGGATATGAAATAATAGAGCATAAAAAAGAATATTTGATAATTCAAGATATTTCTAAAGAAGCTTCAGAAAATTTCGAAACATTACTAAGAAGATGTTTTCTATTAGTTATAGAGATATCTAAAGAGGAAGACAAAAATCTTGTTGAAAAGTATGATCAAAACTTGAATAAACTGCACGCGTATTGTTTGAGATTATTAATGAAGCAAGGGCATAAAGATTTTGAATTAGTTTCGTTATATACGCAATTATGCAGTTTATTAGAAAACTTGGGTGATGATTTTATGCTGATGTACCGCAGCAATAAAACTTCTTCAAAAAAAATTCAAGAATACATAAAACAGTGTTACGAATTATTTTACAGTTTTGACAACAAAACATTTGACAACTTGCAAGACTTAATAGGCAGTCAAAGATATAATAAAACAGAATACTTCAACGACCTAATAATAAGAAAAATAAACAAAATGCTCGGATTAATATACGGGATTAAGGGATAAATGGAAGCGGGCAATTACTTTTTCAGCGTTTTTGTTCTTACAATACTTGCAACTAGATTTTTTGTGTTTTTTTATCCGATTTCTAGTCCAACCCTTTACGGTTTTAGAACACATCATTATATGTTTGGATTGGTTCTTGCACCTCTAGGTTTCTTTCTAGGCAACTTAACTATCTTTGCAGCAGGTACATCTCTTTTCATTGACGAGTTTACTTACATTTTGATTGGTGGAAAATCTCATGAAGATAATTATTCTTGGCAATCTTTGTTTGGCACTGCAATTTTTGTCTTTCTAGTTTTCTTGTTTAAAGAAAAGTTTTTAATTTATTTTTCCTAACTTTTTAGCTAATTTTTCTGTTTCGTTAAGAAGTTCTTCCATTTCTTTTAAGCCTTCATTCCAGAATTTTTCATCAGTTATATCTATTCCCAATTTATCGAAAATGTTTTTTGGAGATTCAGAGCTTCCTGCACTTAAGAATTCTTTAACTTTGTTGATAAACTTAGGATTTTTTCTCAACTCGTACTGCATTGCTTTTGATATTAGCAATCCGCTAGCGTACGAATAAACGTAAAAGAATCTTCTTATATGGCTCCAGTAAAGCCACCAATTTTGCGAACCTTCGCTTTGTTCTACAAATTCTCCCATGTATGATTCCATGTTTTTTCTAAATATTTCTCCAATTTCTTTGTTTGACAAGTATCCTTTTTTTCTGTATTCATCATGCAAGTTTTGCTCAAACGTGTAGCAGGCAATTTGTCTTTGAATTGTTGAAACTTCGTCATTTAATTTTTCAATCATTAAAGAAAGTTTAAGTTCATCGTCTGCTTCGTTCATTAATTCTTGAAATACAAAATCTTCCATGAAAGTACTGGACACTTCAGCTATACAAAGAGGGACTCCGAAGTTTAATTCATTTTGTTTCTCTTTCATTAATTCATCGTTAATTGCATGTCCGAATTCATGTGCAATTGTTGTAACATCACGAAGTTTATTTGTAAAATTTAACAAAACATAAGTAGGTTTCTTTACGCCATCACAAGCACAAAAAGCTCCCCCAGTTTTTCCTTTTTTAGGAAAAACATCAACTTGGCCGTTTTCTATCAATTTAGTGAATATTTCTGAGAATTTTTTATCTAAATTTTTAAAAACACTATAACATAAATTAACTGCTTCTTCAAATGAATAGTTCTTTTCAACATGCCCGTAAGGAACATTTCTTTCATGATATTTTAGCTTTTTTACACCCATAAGTTTCGCTTTTAACCCGTAAAATCTCCTAGATAAACTGAATTTTGCCGATACTGAATTTATTAAAGCATCAACAACCGAAGTATCAATATCATCATCTAAATGTCTTGCACTATCAGGTCTAGGGAATTTTCTTAATTCATCATCTACTTTTTTATTTTGAAGTATTGAATTAATTTCTGCTTCTCCAACTTCTATATGTTTCTTGAACACCTCATTTAATGCAGTAGCAGCAGAATCTCTGGTTGCTTTATTCCTGCTAGAAGTTAAACTCATTATTTCTGAGAAATTTTTTACTTTTTTTTCTTTATTTTCATCAATTATTTCTCTTTCCTCTTTAGAAATAAATTCATCAGTCATCCTAACCCAATTAGAATGTGAAACTGTGCCTTTAAGAGATAAAATCGTTTCCTCAGGTTCGCTTAATAAGTGTTTAGCTTCTTTAAATAGTTTTTCTAAAAAATGTTTGTACTCTTTTAAACCTTTAAAATCAAGAAATTTATTTTGCTCCTTTTCAGGGATTTTTGAGATATTATGAGTAAAAAATTGTATGTTATTGTGAATGTTTACCGCTAAATCATGTATTTTGTTGTTTTTAGCTTTTAAATCTGGATTTTCTAAATCTTGCTCGCTTCTTAAACTGAAATAATATCCTTGATTCCCGCTAGACCCGTAATTTCTATCCCAACTTTCAAATTCGTCTAGAGCCTCTTTTAAAACTTCAGGATCTTTTAAGTAATCTTCTCTGCCTTTCCATTTATTAATAAATTCTTTACTTTTTTCTAAAAGTAATTTCTTTTCTTCTTCAATCTTAGGATCATTATCATTCTTGAATAGCGAGGAGAACTTCCAATTTGTATGCGTGAGTTTTATTTGATTCACTTTTATAAATTTATTAAAGTATTATTTAAGTCTTTTGATTAAAAGCACACTTTCAAATTTTTTATAAAATAAGAGACGCTAGAATTGAAAGTATGATTACATTACCAAAATCTGCGATTGCAGTAGTTAAAGGAATAAGAAAATTATTTGGATCTTCTTGTTTTCTAAAAAAATAAAGTCCGGTTAAAACTGCCACTGAAAAAAGAATAACGATCAGAACTAAAACAGTTAATAGTGAGATTAATGCGAGTTTTAAACTTAGCAATAAAGTCACTTTATAATCTGAAAAACCTGAAATTATTAGTGAAATAGATGCGCATATTAGAGTAGTCATCATTGATATAATCAACACTTGAAAGAAAAGCTTTTTTAATTCTTCATTTTTTAAAATTTTTTTCTCTATTTTTCCTTCGTGAAGCATGGTGCTAAATCTAGAAGATACAATTATGCTATAATCACCAATCATATCATTCAATGCAGGTAA
>JACRAI010000001.1 GCA_016213425.1 archaeon
GAATGGTTGATTTTCCGCTGCCTATATCTCCTTTTAAAAGGATGGATTTCTTATCAAACCTAACACTCTCTTTTCGGTAGGATCTGATATTCTCAAGCTGAACACTATTAATGATCATCAAAAGGGCATAAATTACTCGGTATAAAAAGTTTTATGGTTTAGAGAATTATGTTTTTATTTAAAAACATTTGTGCCCACAAAGATTAATTATGGTATACCTTGAAGAGAGAAAAATAGGAGGCAAGACATATTATTATATTGTTAGAAATGTTAGAGCAGGAAAGAATAAATGGAGAAAAGAAACAGAATATTTCGGAACAAAGAAACCGTCAAATAAAGACATTGTTGAATTCTCAAAAAGAACAGAAAAAGTGTCCATAAAATATCTATCAAAAGAACAATTGAATTTACTTAACAAATTGAAAACAAGATACAAAGATTACCTCAGCAAACTCACCGAGCATGATTTTGTTCAATTTGAAGATGCAACTATAACAAGTTTCACATATAATACTAATGCAATTGAAGGTTCTACACTGACTCTCCAAGATACAGGAATAATTCTTAATGAGAAGATCACTCCTCCTGGAAAAGAACTAAGAGAAATTTATGGAGCTATTAATATTAAAAATGCTTACAACTATATGAAAAAAATGAAAAATATAACTGAAAGTACAATAAAAAAAATCCACTCAATTGTGATGAAGAATATTCTTGAACAAGAATTGGGAGAGTGTAGAACTGTTCCTGTGAGAATTATAGGTTCTTATGTTCAACCTCCTCTTCCCATAGATGTAGAAAATCAGATGAAGGAACTCCTTGAATGGTACAATAAAAATAAAAACATGCATCCTTTTGAGTTAGCTTGCTTATTGCACGTAAAATTTGAGAAAATTCATCCTTTTATAGATGGAAACGGTAGAGTGGGGAGGCTAATTATGAATTTTGTTCTTTTGAAAAATAAATATCCTTTATTAGATGTAAAAGTAGACAAAAAATTAGATTATTATAAAACTCTAGAAAACGCGCAAATAAGACGAAAGTACAGGGATTTTATAGACTTTTCACTCTCTATCTATGAAAAAGATGCAAAAAGTATGGGCTGGATTTGAAAAAACGGTTTTATAATCCACATCAAGCATGCACGAGCTCCCCAAGAAAATTATCTTTAGACTTCTTCTAGAACTTTACTTTATCATGTTCTTTCCAAGCATACTTGACTCAAACAAGGAACTAGACTTATATAAAGTTTGTTTTCAAAGAAAAGATACAATCTAGAAAAATCCTGCAAAAATTATTATCGATTTCACTCCCTGCGGTCGATTTAACTTTCGAACCCTCCAACAAATTAATATTTTATTTTTGGTTGACGGGTTCTCATCATTAATCAATTTTGAGGACTTCTAAACCTAAAGTAACCAATAGATTTGTTTGGAAGTCAGAAAGTTTAGTCCGAGCGAAAGCGAGGTGAAACGGACAATAATTAAGTGAAATAAACATAGCTAAAACAACCAAGAACAACTCAAAATAAGAATTTAGAAAAAAAATTAAAAAAAAAGAAAAAAGGTTAATTATTTATTTAACCATATAAAGGACTGTTTGCGCCTGTTGGACCTTCTCTGCTAATTGCAGGTTCGGTACTTCCAACCCATTGTTGGTTAACTGCGCTATTTGATCCTCTTGTTAATCTAGCACCATTATCTGATGTGTCAATTCGGTAGTATGCATCTGGTCCACCAGGATAAGCTACATCTCTACCCCAAGTTTGTGTTTCCCAAACTGGGCTTCCACCGAATCTTCCCATACCTGATGGGTCGTAATAACCTACTGTTGTTGCTTGTCCTGTTGATCTTGCTCCTACAAATAATAGAACCAAACCAACCACAGCAATCACAGCCACTATTCCTAAGATGACTAGCGCTAGTCCTCTTCCTTCGTCAGCCATATTATCACCTCGTTTAGGCTTTATATATATCTTTTAATACCTTAAATTAAATTGCCTATTTAAAGATTACCATACTGGGAAAAATATTCTGCAAATTATATTTTGTAGAATATGCTTTGGTAGAAAGTTTTTAATAATCGCTAATTTTGGGAGCCTTATAATATGCCAGAATTGGTAAAAATAAGAAAAAGAGATGGAACTTACGAGTTTTTTGAAGTAAGCAAAATTGAAAACGCGATACGCAAAGCAATTCTTGATGTACGTGGTGAAAAAGAAAGCTTAAAAGCTAAAGTCTTAACAAAGAAAGCAGCCGATTTTCTTGAAAAAAACCAATTAAAAGGGATAACGTTAACAGTTAAAGATGTAGAAGATGTTATTTTTGATGTTCTAAAAGAAAATCATTTAAGCGATGTTATTGAAAGTTACAAAAAATTCCAAAAAGAACAAAGAGGATTAACTGAATTCAGAACATTCATGAACATAAGAGATGACATTGGCTTAACTGCAAATTCATTAAAAGTCTTAGCAAAAAGATATTTATTAAAAGATGAAAATGGAAACGTTGTTGAAACTCCTAAAAGATTGTTTGAAAGAGTTGCAAAATCTATTGGAGCTGTTGACACAAAATACAGCAAAGGAGATGTTAAAAAAACAACAAAAGCATTCACTGATTTATTAACAAACCTTGAATTCTTGCCTAACACACCAACATTAATGAATGCTGGAACAGACTTACAACAATTAAGCGCTTGTTTTGTACTTCCAATAGAAGATAATTTAGAAAGCATTTTTACAACCCTAAAACACACTGCTTTAATTCAACAAAGCGGCGGGGGCACAGGATTTAACTTTTCTAAAATAAGACCTAAAGGAGATGTAGTTAAAAGCACTAAAGGAGTTGCTTCGGGGCCAATAAGTTTTATGAAGATATATAATCAAACAACTGAAGAAATAAAGCAAGGAGGAAAAAGAAGGGGAGCAAACATGGGCATGCTAAGCGTTTACCATCCCGATATTGAACAGTTCATATCATTAAAATCAAAAGAAGGAGTAATGAATAATTTTAATCTTTCAGTTCTTTTGAATGATGAATTTTTTGAACGCTTAAAAAATGATAAACATATATTTTTGCTGAATCCTAGAACAGGAAAGCAAGTAAAGCCAGTAAAAGCCAGTTATTTGTTTGATTTAATCGCGGAAAATGCATGGAAAACAGGCGATCCAGGACTTGTTTTTATAGACGAAGTAAACAAGTATAACCCAACACCGCAAATAGGAAAAATAGAAGCAACCAACCCTTGCGGCGAACAACCATTACTTCCACATGAAAGCTGTAATTTGGGAAGCATAAATCTAGTGAAAATGTTTAACAAAAATAAGTTCAGCTGGGAAAAACTAAAAAAAACAATACGAACAAGCATACACTTTTTAGACAACATTATAGATGCAAACAAATATGTTGTTCAAGAAGTAGAACAAATAACTAAAGCAAACAGAAAAATAGGCTTGGGAGTTATGGGTTTTGCAGAAACACTCATTAATCTAGACATTCCTTACAATAGTAATGAAGCACTAGATTTTGCTGAGAAGCTCATGAAGTTCATTCAAAAAGAAGCACGCCAAAAAAGCGAAGAATTAGGTAAAGAAAGAGGTAATTTTCCCAACTTTGAAAAAAGCACGTTATCAAAACAATATTCTAATATGAGAAATGCAACAGTCACAACAATAGCTCCAACAGGAACAATAAGTATTATAGCAGGAATATCAAGCGGCATAGAACCATTATTTGCAGTTTCATTCATTAGAGAAGTAATGGAAGGCACAAAACTTTTGGAAACAAATGATTTATTTGAAGAAGTTGCCAGAGAAAAAGAATTTTATTCAAAAAAATTAATGCAAGAAATAGCAAGAAAAGGCAGTGTTCAAAGCATTACAGAAGTTCCAAAAAACATCAAAAGAGTATTCGTAACTGCAATGGACATCTCTCCAGAATGGCACGTAAAAATGCAAGCAGTATTCCAAAAATATACAGATAATGGTGTAAGCAAAACAATCAATCTGCCTTCAACAGCAACAATTAATGATGTAAAAAATGCCTATTTACTAGCTTATTCTTTAAAATGCAAAGGAATAACTGTATTCAGGTATGGAAGCAAAAAACAACAAGTATTATTCTTCAGCGACGATGACAAATACTTAAGCGCAAAACAAGATTTCGCAGGGGGCTGTCCAGGACTAGAATGCGTGATTTAGAAAATATTTAAATACTTATCCAGCTAAAGTTTTTTACAAATGGCAAAAAGAGGCACTATCTATGTTTGGACAGGCATAGGCGCAGGAAAAACTACTTCGGCACTAGGCGTAGCATTAAGAGAAGTAGGCCAAAACAATAAAGCAGTAATAGTTCAATTCA
>JACRAI010000038.1 GCA_016213425.1 archaeon
GTTTACGGAGCTAAAAAAAACACCCCTGAAATGTTTACTCTGGGAGATGAAAGATTTGATTTATTTTTTGGAGAAGTTGTCAACTTTGCTTTTTCTGAGGAGGTAAAAAATAGAGCGAAAGAAACAAGACAATTCAGTGACAATTTAATTATAAAAATTGCAGATCATCATGATTTAATAATAATGAAGTGTGCTACAGACAGGTTGAAAGACAAAGACGATGTTCTATCTATATTAAAAAATACGAACATTAATTTTGACATAATTGTTGAAGAAGCAAAAAACCAAGTTAGATTGGGAAAAGAAACCGCTGCTTTTGAATTGGGTTGTTTTTTAGAAGATCTGTACAGAACAAATAAAAAATTAGTTCCAATGAAAATATTGGATGATTTATTTAATTTTGTACAAAAACAAGCAAAGGAACACAAAAAAAGAAAATAATCATTCAACCTTAACGTTTACTTCTTGTACTCCGCCGTAAACTTCACGAGTTGTTGAATCTAGAACTTTTACTGTAAATATGTAAATTCCTGGAACGGTTAGTTCTGTATCTGAAATGTATTCTCCAACTGTTATTCCTAAAGGTTCTTTCACTAATTGTTTTGCTTTAACTGAGCCTAGATCCAATCTTTTGTTTGTTCCAAGCCATTCTTCCATTTTTCTAGAGTCTACATTGCTTATTATCTTCATGTCTTGAGTGAATGCTTTGCTGAACTCCATTTCTATTTTGAAATTTTTGGCATCATTATTGACATTTCTTACTCCTAAACCATAAATTACTGTTTCGCCTATTTCTGCAGTTTTTGAATGATATGGAATAGCAACTAGTTCTGTTCCTTGAGAAAGCATTTGCTCAATTGCTTGAGCTGTTTGTTGATCTAAAGTTCTTTCAATTGCAGGTGTTTCACGCATTAAGTTATACAAGAAATACATTGAATAAGAGAATATGACTATTGAGATTATGAGCATTATTAGAACACTCATGCTTAATTCTAGACCTTTTCTGTTAAATGTTATTTTTCTTGATTTTACCATACTTCATAAATTGGGAGGTTTGGGGTTTGAAGCATACTGCAAACTTTAAACAGTAAATCTTAAACTACAAACTTCAAACCAAATTTATCTTAATTGTTCAAATTCTTTCTTAATAATCCAAGTAAATAAAAGCATCAATACAAAACCCGACAAGATGAAAAGCACTCCTTGACCTGTTTCTCCGGTTAATAATCTGTACAAGCCAAAGCCTGCCAGAATTATTCCTAACCATAAAAACTTGTCAAGAACAATCTTCATTAATTCAAATTCTTCATGCTCTGTAAGACGCCTCTTGTAAAGTTTATCGATCATTTTTAATCAGCTTGCACGTCTAGAGTGAACTTGTGATCTTTCCAAGGTTTAGCATCTGCTGCAAAGTCTGATTTTTCACAATCACCGTTTGCACGATAAACATTTAATACCATCGAGTATTTTCCAGGTCTTACTTCTTCAAGTTTTACATCTACTGGTTTAACTTGCGCTTCTTTTGCATCTATATCCCAATCATCTTGTGTTGAGAACCATTCTTTATCTGCAAGTTTACCATCAAGGCTTCTTCCGCCAACAAGAGTGTTATCGCATCCTTCACCTGTGAATGCTCTTTTGCATACGAACTCAACTCTGTGACAAATAGGATTTTCACTTGACAATGTATTTCGTATACCTAAGGCTTCTTCTTGAGCGCCTCCAGATACTCTAAGTATTTCTCCACCTGAGAACTCTAAGTCTTTTCCTGTTTTCATTTTTTTGTAAACATCTTCTTTTAATTCGTCAAATGATTTTTTTATTACTGGTTCTACTTTTATGAAGTATTCTCTTACAAAATTAAGAATTAATCCTAAAACAGTTATTGCTATTATTAAAACTATAACTCCTGTGATAGATAACTCAATTGCGCCTTTCTTTGTCTTTGGCAAAGAAAGACCAGAAAATTTTGAATTTTCGCTGCCTTTTTTATCCATGAATATGCACCTCTTTGGCTTACAAGGTAATTTAAGTGTTTTTATTTATAAACATTACTATGGTTTTTCTTAAAAAAGTGATTTTTAAGAAAAACTAAGAAAAGCTTATATATTATTAAAAAAAAGAATCAAATAAAAAAGGTGATATTAGTTGTCTCCACTATTTTGGATATTGAGTTCTGTTTTTGTTGTTAGTTTTATCTCTCTCATTGGAGTTATCACATTATTTTTTAACAAAAAATTTTTGAATAAAATTTTACTTTACTTAATTAGTTTTGCTGCAGGAGCACTACTAGGTGCTGCTTTTTTAGACTTGATTCCTGAAGCTTTAGAACATAATCAAGGGCAGATAACTTTTGTTTACGTATTAGTTGGAATAGTGATTTTTTTTGTCCTGGAAAGAATTCTTGGTTATTACCATCATCACCATAAACACGTTCATAAGCATAAAGAGGTTAAAAAACACATTAAAAGTTTTGCTTACCTTAATTTAATCAGTGATGGAATGCATAATTTTTTGGATGGAATGGTTATAGCTATAAGTTTTTTAACAAGCTTCGAGTTGGGAGTTATTTCCAGTTTGGCAGTTATTATTCATGAAATTCCTCAAGAAATAGGAGATTTTGGAATTCTAGTTTATGGAGGGTTTACTAAAATAAGAGCATTAACGTACAACTTTTTATTTGCATTGACTGCTGTTGCTGGAGCAGTAATCACTTATTTTTCTAGCCTCAATATACACGGCGTTAATGAAGTATTGCTTCCTTTAGCTGCAGGAAACTTTATTTATTTAGCCTTAGCAGACTTACTTCCTGAAATACATCATGAACAAGAATTTTCCAGAACTATGATTCATGCATTAACACTTATTTTAGGAATAACAATTATTTGGTTTGTAAACAATTTATTGCCACACGGTTGAATACTGGTTTGAAGTTTGTGGTTCGCAGTTCTAAGGACAAATATCTTATAAATACTTCAAACAGCGAACTGGAGACCAATTAAAGAGCATTATTCAAACTTTCTTTTAATGCTGCTTCATCCATTGCCCCAACAAATCGGTCTTTTTCTTCGCCTTTAATGAATAATAATAGTGTTGGGATGCTCATAACACCATGTTCTTGCGCTAGTTCGCGGTTGTTGTCTATATTTAGTTTTGCAAATTTTACTTTTCCTTCAAAACTTTTGCTTACTTTTTCAAAAACTGGAGCCATTAGACGGCAGGGTCCGCACCATTCTGCCCAAAAGTCTACAAGTACTGGTGTTTTTGATTTTAAAACTTCTTTTTTAAAATTATCTTTGTTCAGTTCTAGCATTTCTATTACCCCCTGCACTGTGTGTGTCAATTGGTTGATCAATTCGTCTATTGATATTTTTATTTCCTTCAATCAAGTATCTTCTTTTGTCTTGTTCAAAGTCAGTGAATAAATCTGCTTCTTCTTTAAGAGTTGCGTTAGCGCTTTTGCCGAAAGCCATTACTTCAACACGGCAGCCTAAAGCCCGCTTTAAGTGTTGTGCTAATGGAACAAAATCTCCATCACCAGAAACTAAAATCACTGTGTCAAGTTTTGGTGCTAATTCTATGGCATCCATTGCTATGCCAATATCCCAATCACCTTTTTTCGAGCCTCCGTAAAAAACTTGCAAATCTTTAGCTTTAACTTCATAACCAAATTTTTCTAGAGCTTCAAAAAAAGTTTCTTTATTAATATCTTCAGTCCTTATGACGTAAGCAATAGCTCTAATTAAAACTCTATTTTTAACTGCTTCTTTAAGTATTTCTTTAAAATTAACTTTACAATTATACATGAATCTTGCAGAATAATACATGTTTTGTACATCAACAAAAACACCAACTCTTTGCCCTTTCTGTTGCGATTGAACCACTTTTTCACCTCAAAAAGAATAAATAAACATGAGAGGTATAAAAAGTTTTGCTTCAAGGGTAGGTTCTTTGGTTGTGTTGACAAATATTTTTATTCAAATGAAAAGATATCTACTTTTCCTGTTCTTCTCAAGTGTTCTTTGTACTTTCTTATTTGCAATAAGACTTGTTGTCTTCTTTTCTTAGCCATCTCGTAATCAAACCTGTA
>JACRAI010000039.1 GCA_016213425.1 archaeon
AAATAAAAAACCTTCTTCCAAAGAAAAAACAAATATTAATAAGAAAAAATCAGTCAATTCAAAGATTTTTAGCAACACAATGCTAAAAAATATTTTTTCTTGTAAAAAAAGAAATTAAAAATCAATTAAGAGACAGCCTGCTTTACTAATCATTCTTATTGCAAGATTAACTATTGAATTCAATTCAAAATCTCTATGATAAAAAGTTTTCAATTCTTTAGGCAAATCTAAAAGCCCGCCTAAATCTTCTAATTGTTGCAAAAGAATTAAAAAAACTCTTCTAAATAAAGTTTCAAAATTTTGTTCTAACTCAGTGGGCAAACTTTTAATCAAACAAGTCTTATTTTTGTTCTCAACTATTGCGTACCCTAATAGAGATCTTATTGCCGAAGAAATATTCAAGTATTCTTCAGAAGTTTCATAATGAACACTAACTTCATCATATCCTCTTCTGTAGATTAATGTTAAAATTGTAACTATTGCAGGCCAGTCATGGTTTACTAGATTTATTTTGATTTCTTTTTTTGTTTCAGAAGGTCTGTTCGTGATAAGCAAACCTCTTTCTGCTTCTTCAACTCCAACACTATTTCCTTTTTCTAAATTGTACTTTTTAATCCATTTGTGAGGTAGAGCTACAGTTAATGAAGAAGGCCCGTGAGCGATTAATTTTCTGAACTGCACATAAATAGAAAACAAAAGCTAATATATATACTTTTCGAAAAATGTACATAATCTACCAAAAAAATACATTAATTTACTTCGATTCTTCTTTATTTATGATAAAAGACTTAGGAATTGTAGCGCATGTAGCAAGGTTCAAACCTATGCACAAAGGACACCAAGTAGTTCTTGAATCACTTTGTGAAAGAGCAGATCATGTATACATAGGATTAGGAAGCACAAACAAGTATAATTACAAAAATCCTTTTACAGCTAAAGAATCTAGAGAGATGATAGATCTGATACTAAAGCCAAAATATTCTAATTACTCATTCATAGAAGTTCCAGATCTTGATAACGGTCCGAGATGGAAAGAGCAAGCAGTAAACTTGTTCGGCAAACTAGATCATTTTGTTACCGCAAATGATTATGTTGATGATTTGTTAAAAGAGCATTATGATTTGCTTCATACTTTGCAGGTAATTCCTCTAGATAAAAGAATAAGAGTGAATGCAACAATGGTTCGCTACGCAATAGCTTGCGGAGAATCTTGGGAACATTTAGTTCCTGAAGAAATTGTGAAATACATTAAAGAAAAAAAACTTGATGAACGATTAATCAAAGAATTCGGTTTAGAAATAATTGCAAGATATGATCAGGGATCAAAATGAAAATAGGAAATTATGAAGTGATAAAACAAATCGGGGAAGGGGGTTTTGGAAGAACGTACGAAGCAAAACATACATTACTAGAAGAAAAAGCATGTTTAAAACAAAACATTAATGTAACAAAAGAAGACGCAGAACTATTGAAAAATGAAGCGAAACTATTATGGAACGTTCACCATTATTCTCTTCCTGCAATGAGAGATTTCTTCCAATTAAGCGATGGAAGTTACGTGTTAGCAATGAGTTTTGTTGAAGGAAAAACTCTTGACAAAATAATAAAAAAACACAAAGCAATAGATCCGGAAGAAGTTTGTTGGATAACACAAAGACTGCTAAACGCACTACATTACTTGCATAACAAAGGAGTAGTTCACGGAGACGTTAAACCTCCAAATGTAATTATTCAGCCAAGCGAGCATAACGCGATCTTAGTTGATTACGGATTATCCTCTCTTTTACCTACAAGAAAAACAAAAGCAATAGGTTACACACCAATATTTGTAGCTCCAGAAATTGAAGAAGGAAACCCGCCGCTCCCAGAATCAGATCTTTACAGTTTAGGATTAACAATGCTTTACGCTTTAGGAGGAGATCCTGTAGCGAAAACATATCCAGATCATGTTCCAAAAAAAATACAAGAATTTTGCAACGACCTAATAAGGTATAATCCTATAGATCGCCCGCATTGGGGAAAGCAAGATCTTGTAGCAAAACTCTCAGATGTGAGACAAGAAGTTTTTGGAAGAAAATCATCGAAATAGTGGAGGATTGGTAAAAATGTACAGTTGGGGAGACGATACATACACATGGAAAAACCCAGGGGCTTACAATTTTGGTTCAGCCAGAAGAGCCTACCTGGACAGTTTAAAAAATAGTTCAACGGCTAAAGGAGCTAGAAGCTATGCAGTAAAAAGCGGACCAGACATGAAATTGGTTGATCCGAAAGCGAAAAATATTTCATCAGATAGCAAAAACCCTATAATAATTGCTGTTGATGTAACAGGATCAATGAGCACATGGCCTGCAGAAATATTTGACAGACTGCCATTGCTATACCAAACATTGTCAAAATACAAAGATGATGTAGAATTAAGCTTTGTAGCAATCGGAGATGGATACACAGACAGTTTCCCATTGCAAGTTTCAGATTTTGGTAAAGGAACAACTCTAGACGACTACTTGAAAGCATTATATCCTGAAGGCGGCGGTGGAGGACAACACTTTGAAAGCTACGAATTATTCGCATACTTTGTTGACAACCACGTAAAAACACCTAAAGCTACATCACCATTTTTAATATTAATGGGCGATGAAGGATTTTATGAAAAAATAAACAAAAGTATGGTCGAACACTTTGTAGGAGATAAATTACAAGATGACTTAGACGCGAAAACAGTGTGGTCATCAGTAGGAAAAAAATTCAACACCTATCTCTTGCACAAAGAATACAACGGTTTAGACAAAGAAATTGTTGGACAATGGAGCGAAGCTATAGGTCAGCAAAAAGTAATTCCAGTATCTGATCCTACAAGAATTGTTGACGTAGCTATGGGTATAGTTGCCAGAAGCTGGGGAAACTTTGACGATTTCGGAAAAAGTTTGAAAGCAAGACAAGACTCTAAAGGAATCAAAACAGTAATGGATTCTTTAAAGTATGTCTCAGTACCAGATCCAGCAAATACCAACTCCGTAGTTCCTAGCAAGAAGAGCGGAAAAGTGAGCAAGAAACTAACATGACAAAAGCAATTGTTACAGTGCCTCCTTATGCACCTTTTATTAGGGAAGTATCGAGGCACCCTATTGTTTCAGGTATACGCTTAAACACTGTGATGCCTGTGAAAGAACCTCTCGAGGAAGTCTTGAAAAAATTGCAAGATCAATCAGAAGGAAAACCAATATGGATAGATCTTAAAGGAAGACAATTGAGAACTGTTGGTTACGCAACCGCGCCTTTTACTGATGTAAAAATCAGTCATAAAATAAGTGTTGACACCCCAGTTACTGCATATTTTGGTAATGGAAGAGAACATGCAACTCTTGCAAGTGTTGACGGTGATAGACTTATTTTTCTTGATGGTCCTAAAAGAGTTGTTGGTCCTGGAGAATCAATAAATATTCCGGAGTCTTCTTTAAAGATAGAAGGATCTTTGACTGGGACAGATCTTGAATACATTAGTGCGGCAAAAAAATTGGGAATGCACAACTATATGTTATCTTTTGTTGAATCTTACTCTGATATAGAAGAGCTAAAAAAGCTTGATGATAAAGCAAACATTGTTGCGAAAATAGAATCTGTTAAAGGGATTGATTTTGTAAAAAATGATTACAAAAATGAATTTCGATTAATGGCTGCTAGAGGAGATCTTTACATTGAAGTAGAAAGACCTCATAAAGTGCTTAAAGCATTAGAAACAATAGTTGGTAAAGATCCAAAAGCTATTGTTGCTTCGCGAATTTTATCATCAATGGCAACTAGTGCAGAACCTTCCTGTGAAGACATAACTGATGTGGCTTATTTGATAAAAACAGGATATCGAACAGTAATGCTGGGTGATGAGGTTTGCTTAAAAAGAGAATCAGTTATCGGAGCATTAAACTTGTTGGAAGCAATTGTTAAAGACATGTAAAGAGATTTTATTACTCCTAATTAGCTTTATGTGCTAGTGTTAATGCTTCGTCAACGTTAAGGTTTATTTCTTTCTGATTTCCGTTTGTTTCATTGTTGTAATCATGGCTAGAGTAAGAATGGTATGTGTTGCCTTGACTGTCAATGTATAAAGCAAAAGTACCAGTAATGTTTGTTATTTTTGGAAGATTAACAGTTATATTATTTATTTTTAATTTTTGTTGTTTAATAAAACTTTTACCCCACATGCTTACACTTAAGTGGCTTCCTTTTGTTTCATTGTAGCTCATTAAACCTGCATTTTTAGGAAGTACCTCAAATAAAAGCTTTCCTAAGCTATCTTTACTTGTTCCTTCGTATATTTGTATGATTCCTTCATTTAGTTCTGGAGCTTGTACTAAACTGATCTTGCTTAGTTTTAAAGGAGTTATAAGAAGAATTTCCCGCTCTTTACTCTCGGTTGCTTTTTTGTAATGACCTTCATCAACGCATTTAACTTTCCAAAGATTTTTTCCTGGTTTCAAAGTTCCTTGTTTTCCTTCAAGAACAGCTCCGTTCAAGAAAGTTTCGCACTTAACTGGAGAGTCGTCTTTAACATCATACTCAAAAGAAATTTCAGTTTTACTGGTTACTAGACCATCTTCAGGAATTTTTAAAGTAATTTCTGGAGGAAGCCTATCTAAACCAATATACCAAATTAAACTCCAAATTAGAATTACTATAATTAAACCTAGAACTGAATAACCTGCGATTTTATAATTTCTTTTTCTTCTGATCTTATCTTCTGGCTTTTCAATTCTGAAATGCAATGCACTCACAACAAACCACCTTTTTAATTAAATACTAAACCTTTCAAATTTATAAAGGTTTCTTTTTTGCAGGTGTTAAATCAAAAAAATAAAAAAGTTGTTATTTACTCATAAACTCTGTTTTTGAGCATTTCCTCGTAAACGTTCCCATTCAAACTGGGTGTTACAACAAGTTCCGTGAAGTTATTAGCTCTATCTTGAATATTTTCAGCAGTTTTATCTCCATGAAATGCTTTAGCCACGTTATACATGCAGCCCATTGCATAAGGACTCATGTTTCTGTCTTCACTGTTCGCCCAAGTAACAAATTCAGCCATGGATTTAGGATCAAATTCTACGGGAATTAGTTTTTTTGCGTGCTGGTTTGTTTCCTCAAAATTCGTAATAATATCTTGCGCATTTGCATCAAGAGTAACTAAAAAATCCAAATCCGTGCCTCTTAGCCCTTGACTGTGCCTGCCTACAAATACTAGACCGACATATTTCATTTCTGAGATATTGCTTGCAAAAGTTCCTATTTCTTTTGACAATCCTTCTTTCACGGCATCATAAATTTTAAGTTCAAGTAATTGTGCACATGCATCTTCTTCATAGTTTTCTGCAACTTGAGGAAAACCGCCAAAACCACTTAATTGGTTAAATTGATTTTTTTTGGTTCCATATAAAAGTTTTCCATCTTTACTTAACAAGTGTACGTGTGTGCTGCAGGACAGAATGTTTTGTTGGTTTGCTTTAGGTATTAATTTTTTATTTTCAGGAGTTCTGTTAAATACTTGTTGATATTTGAATCCTGCAACGTGAAGGCTTAATGCAACATCAACATCATTTCTACCTTCATTAACTGATTGAGGTTCTATCAGATTATCATTGTCCTTATTATTCCAGTACTGATAATGATAAGGTATTATGTTGTTTCTTGCTTTAGGATTTTGGTCTAAAAATTTGTTCCATTCTTTTTCAACAAAAACTTCATCTTCAAAAGAGAGATCTGAAATACCTCTATGAAAGAAAAATGCCCTAATTCTACTATTTTTAACCTTTTCATTCACAGCTAATTTTTGTGAATCCCAGATTTCTATATCTTTTTCTATAGTTGGCACTACATTTGATTTTGTCATAATATTCCCCCGAAGAATTCAATCTTCAAAAAAAGAAAATCAATCAAGTAGAAAAGATAACTTAAACGCGAAGAATGGTTTGTTTGTATAGTTAAATTAATTTTCTGCTTGAATAAAATTTCCTTCAAAAATTCCCTTAGGAATAGTTATTTCTCTTTTAAGCATTAATAATGTGTCAAAACTTTCTAAATTATGAGAGAATTCTGTGTTAATGTCATCGATTGCTTTTTCTAAATCTTCAATGCTTTTAGGCATGATTGTTATCTCAACGCTAGCATTTCCAAAAGTTTCAAAAGATCTTCCAAACACTTCGTTGTTTTCTATGAAGGATCTCATTCTTGAGTTTAGCAATGTGTAATGCTTTAATTTAACTGCATAAATGCAGTGTATGTGTTGGATGTATGAGATGTTAATTTTAACTGTGTATCCTTCAATTATTGATGATTCGAGTTTTTTTAATTTTTTATTAACTGCTTGGGGAGACATTTCTAAAGCTCTTCCTAAATCTAAGAGTGAAGCCACAGGATTTTTGTATAACAGATAAAGAAGTTTTTTATCAGTTTTGCTAATAGTTGTATTTTGTTGAATATTTTCTTTTTTGATTTTTTTAGGCAAACCTAAAATTCTGTTTTTTACTAATATGGGATTTATTATGCGCATGTAGGTATACTTTTTAACGCCGTGACCGAAAGACTCAACTAATTCGTCCAAAATTTCCAAAAAATGCTTGTCACTTTTAGCCAGCAGTTTAATTCTATAATTATATCTACCGAAACAGGAACTTACCCAATTAGTAAATGGATGGTTCATTACTTTTTCAAAAACTTCTTTTTGTGTTGATTCCTTAACTCTTATCTCTAAGTAAACTATGTATTCTGATATGCCTAGAGCATCCCAGTTGATATAAGTCATGTATTGGCCTAGAATTTTTTGTTCTCTGAGCTTTTCAATTCTGTACTTAACAAAATTAGGACTCTTGCGTATTTTTTTTGCGATCACAGTTACTGGAGTTCTCGCGTTGTCGCTCAAATAATGAATAATTTTATCATCTTGTTTATCATAATTTATTTGCATTATAGTAACTAAATTTGGTTTATTTATAACCTTTTTGCAAAATTAAACTAATTTTTTTATTTTTTTCCATAAAATTTATAACTTGAGATGTGTATTATTATCTTTGGAGCGATAGCTTTGTTGGCGAAACATTTAAATATGATTTGGGGTTCACTTGTTCTATGATTATACCGGTTCGTTGTTTTAGCTGTGGGAAACCTATTGCCCACTTATGGGAAGAGTTTAAAGAAAAAACAGAAAAAGGCGCGGATGCGAAAAAAGTAATGGATGAGTTAGGTTTAGAAAGATATTGTTGCAGAGGAATGTTCTTAGGACAAGTAGATTTGATTGATACTATTGCTCAATTTAAAAAAGCGTAAAAAATTAATTTCGTTTCAATCTTGTTGATTCATTTTTATTCTTATTTTTCTGACTGCAATTTCATCAAACAATTATGCGAGTGTTCAAGTTTAGTAACTACATCTTCTGTTGTTCAAGAGTGCGCGTGCTTAATAATTTTCACAACTGACTTTTGGCAGCTCTGCCGCTAATTGATAAAAATTTGAAAATTTTCTTGCAAGCGCACCAATCATCATGCATACAGCAAACATTGCTACCATTAGTCAATTCGCAGCGATAGCTGCCATAAATTACTGAAAATTCAAAGAACATTTAGCACGATGAGCATAAACAGAAAATAGAATCGTTAAGTAAGTATAAAATACGTCCTAAATTATCAGATAAACTTATTTCATCCATAAATCTTAAGTATTAGTTTGTTTTTGTTTACTTAAATTAAAGGGTGTTTAATTTGAAAAAGAGTTTTTTCATAGATTTAGATGATACAATTACTCCTACAGGATACAGGTATTCTCAAGTTGTGTGCGAGTTTTGTTATTACTTATATGAACAATTAGATCGAAATGCTCCATTTGTTTATGATCTTGTTCTTTTGCAGCAAGAAACTGACTTGAAATTGATCAAGAAGTACGGTTTTTTCAAGACAAGATTTCCTCACTCTTTTGTTTTAACGTACCGTGAAGTATGCAAACGCGCAGGTTTAAGTCCGAAAAAAGAAGTAGAAAAAAAAGTCAAAGAGATAGGCAAAAAAGTTTACGATATGTCATATTATAAAAAAAATTTTATCGAAGGAGTAGAAGAAACACTTGAGTTTTTAGTATCAAAACAAGATTCTTTAACCTTGTTAACAATGGGGGATAAAGAAATTCAGCTAGGAAAGGTCAGAGCATTAGGTTTAGAAAAATATTTTCAAAACAACTTATTAGTTGTTCCTGAAAAAATTCAAGCAACGTATAAAAAATTATTAAAAGAGCAAGAAAACACCCCCTACATGATAGGTGATTCATTTAGAAGCGACATAGTTCCTTCAGTTAAATCAGGGTGGAACGCAATTTATATTCCTATGCCGGGAGGAACTTGGTCCTATGACAAGAAATTCAAGCAAGAATTGACAAAAGAAGAATGGGATAGAGTAATAAAACTAAGAAATTTCAAAGAAATAAAAGAAAAGTATGATATTTTATAGTTAAGGGTTTGTAGTTACAACGAACCTCAAACTTCAGACTGCACACCTCGAACCTCAAACTTCCAACATCAAACTCTGAATTATTTCAAGGTAAGTTTTATAAATTTATCAAGAATACTGTTCTTAGAGGTATTAAAAAATGAATGTGAAAGTTTCTTTATCTGCAATTTTGTTAAGCATTCCGATAGTTATTCCTGCTTGTGCCAATCAACCTGTTAAAGAGATATCGCAACCAAGAGTGCCTGAACCAGATTTATCTGATGAACGATTCAAGATCACTCCTGTAGACTTATACTCAGAAACAAAACAAAATCAGCAAGAGGTTACTTCACCACAACTACAAGAAGCAAGCAGATTAAGAAGTCAATATTCGAACTGGCTAACTACAGTCAGAGAAAACGGTGAATTGCCCAGCCAAGACTCACCTAATGTGGATTTAATACAAGGATTTCATTATCCTTTCCTATTAAGAGTAATGAACTTTCATGAAGATTTTCAAACAGATTATGAATTAGATGAAGATTTTAGAGTTTGTGAAATTATAAATTATTCTACATGGGAAGAACAAAAAAGATTTGTTTTAACTCCTTCAAATAGTCTTGAATACAATGCACACCAAGACAGAGTAAATACCTTTCTTAAGCAAATATTTGAACAAAGGGCCGTTTTGCCTCTTTACTGGAGTTCTTTACTAGCTGAACACGATCCTGAAGATTTTACCTTTGACAGTTATTTTTTGCCAAAAGAAGAAATAGAAAAACTCAAGTCCGGTATTATTAATCCGCAAGAACCTCCAAGACATGTACGTTTCCGAAAATTAAATGAAGAAGAAACATATTTTGGAGGCACATACTTGTTAGAAGATATTTCTAAAGATAATGAATACTGGAAATCTGTTTACGTGCTTGATGGTGATTTAAGACTGGTTAATTGCATCGGTGTTTACGGAGGAGAACCAAATCTCGAACTTAAATTCAAACACCCCCTAAGTAAAGGTAAAATAAATGATTTTTTCAAAGCACTTCAACAAAAAGCAGAAGAACTATTATCAGAAATAATTTATTGGAAATCAGAACACCAAAAACAAGAATAAAAATATGGACTTCACAAAAATAACCCAGAAATGGCAGAAGAAATGGGAGAAAGAAGGTTTAGGTAAAGCTGAAGTTAATGATAAGCCAAAATTCTTCATTATATTTGCATATCCTGGAATAAGCGGTTACCAACATGTAGGTCACATGAGAGGATTTTCTTACGTTGATATTATGAGTCGTTACAAAAGAATGAACGGATACAATGTATTATTTCCAGTAGGCACTCATGCTTCAGGAAATCAAGCAATCGCTTTCGCAAAAAAAGTAAAGAACAAAGATGAAGCATGGATAAATCACTTAATAGATAACGGTTGTCCTAAAAGCAAAATAAAAGAATTAACTGAACACGAAAAAATAGTTGAGTTCTTCAACGAAGTTTACATTGACACTTGGAAAAAATTCGGATTCATAGCAGACTATGATCGCTTCACTTCAACAATTTATCCAGATTACCAAAAATTTATTCAATGGCAATTCTTAAAATTAAAACAAAAAAATTTGTTAGTTCAAAAACCATATTACGCAACATTCTGCCCATCATGCGGACCAGTAGCAGTAGATCCTTCAGAAACAGATATTAGCAAGGGAGGAAATGCTGAAAGAAATGAGTATACATTGTTAAAATTCAAGTTCGGAGATTCTTACTTGGTTGCTGCAACATTAAGGCCTGAAACAGTATTTGGGCAAACAAATTTATGGATTAATCCGGAAGCTAAGTATGTTAAAGTAAAAATCAACAATGAAATTTGGATAATGAGCGAGCAGGCAGCGGAAAAATTATGTTACCAAAAAGAAGGCGTAAAAATAGAACAAAAATTAAACTCAAAAGAATTACTTGGCAAAACTGCAATAGCTCCAGGAGTTAACAAAGAAATAATAATTCTTCCATCTAAATTTGCTGACGCAAATTTAGGGACTGGAATAGTCACTTGTGTTCCAAGCGATGCACCATATGATTACATAGCACTAAAAGATTTGCAAGAAAATAAAGCGGAATGCGAAAAGTACGGATTAAACTATGAACAAATAAAAAATATAAAACTAATTCCAATAATTAAATCAAAAGGCTACGGCGAATTTCCTGCAAAAGAAATCTGTGAAAAATTAAGCATAAAAAATCAAGACGATCCAAAACTAGAAGAAGCAACTAAAGAAATTTACAAATCAGGGTTCCACACAGGAGTAATGAGAGAAAATGCCGGCGAATTTGCAGGTAAAACTGTTGCTGAAGCAAAAGAATTAATGAAAGAAAAATTAATTCAAGAAAAAAAAGCAGACATTTTTTATGATCTAAGTGAAGAAGTCATTTGTCGCTGCGGAACGAAAGTTGTAATCAAAAAAATAGATGATCAATGGTTCATTAAGTATTCAGATAATGAATTAACAGAAAAATCCAAGCACAGTGTTGAGCACATGAACATTTATCCTGAAGAATACAAAAGCAATCTTCCATCAGTTCTAGACTGGTTCCAAGACAGAGCCTGCGCAAGATTAGGAAACTGGATAGGAACAAAATTGCCTTTTGATGAAAAATGGACTGTTGAACCAATAAGTGATTCAACACTGTATCCTGCATACTATATTGTTTCAAAATTTGTAAACAACAAAAAATTAAAAGTTGAAGATTTAACTGAAGAATTCTTTGATCATGTATTCTTAAATAAAGGAAAACCAAAAAATGAAATCTGGGAAAAAGTAAGAAAAGAATTTGATTACTTTTACCCTCTTGACATAAATTTAGGTGGCAAGGAACATAAAACAGTTCATTTTCCAGTATTCATAATGAATCATGTAGGAGTTTTTGATGCAAAATACTGGCCTAAAGGAATATTCGTGAACTGGTGGGTTACAGGCAAAGGAGGAAAAATATCTAAAAGTAAAGGAGGTGCAGAACCAATACCCCGAGTTCTGCAAAAATTTTCTGTTGATGCAGTAAGATTATACTATTCACACATAGGAAGTGCTCACGCAGACATAGTTTGGGATGAAGAAGCAGCACAAAAATACAAAAATGGATTAGAAAGAATACATTTGATTTTTGTTGAAGCACAAAAATTAAAAAACAGTAAAAGCAATTTAGATAATTGGCTTGAAAGTGTTGTTAACAAAAAAGTAAACGAAGCAAGCGAAGCCTTAGAAAAGTTTGACTTAAGAAATTTTGCAAACATTGCCTATTTCTCAATAATTGAAGACTTCAAATGGTACTTAAGACGTTTAGGAAATAATAAAAAAGTATTTTCTAATTGTTTGCGCAATTGGTGTAAAATACTAACTCCCATAACTCCTCACTTAGCAGAAGAATTATGGCTAATGTTAAAGGAAAAAACACTTGTAAGCATTGAAAGCTGGCCTAAAATTGATGAAAGCAAATCTGATTTGAAAAGCATTGCTGGAGAAGAATTAATTAGCAACACTATTGAAGGTGTGAACACTGTTTTAACCTTGGCGAAAATAGCAAAACCAACAAAAGCAACATTGTACGTTAGCGAAGAATGGAAGTATTCCTTATTTGACTTATTGCGAAAAGAACTTGAAGTAACAAGAAATGTTGGAGAAATAATGAAGAAAGTCATGCAGAATGAAAACATAAGAAAACAACCAACTGCAGCAGACTTAACTCAAAAAGCAATTAAAGATCCAAAAAGAATTCCTACAATAGTCTTAGATCAAAAAACAGAACTAGAATCATTAAAGTCAGCTAAAGACTTCTTCAAAAAAGAATTTAATTTTGGATTTGAAATATCTGCAGAAAAAAACGAAAAAGCAAACCCAGGAAAACCTGCAATAGTGCTGGTTTGAGGTTTATGGTTTGAAGTTTGAGGTAATAGTAATAAAAAGTTACATTCTTAAAGAAAATCTAAACAAAAGCATTTTATGCCATTCAGATCTGAATCAATTGATGAATTATGTAGTAAAGCAAAAATTACTCAACACAAACTTTGCGCAGAACTAGGCACACCACAATCTCAAGTTTATAGATGGAAATTCAAAAAAACAACACCAAAAATAAATAATATAGATTTATTGTATCAGATTGCTAAAAAATACCGAGTTGAAGTAGAGTTCTATATAAACCCTTGAATTTTTTGATTTATTGTTGAATAACTGTTTATTCAAAAGGATTGACTGCGTTTATTCCAGGTATTTTGCTGAAATCTTTAGTGTTTTCTGTGTATATATCATAAATTTCGTTCTCTATCATTGTTGCTGCTATTAGTGCATCCCAGTAATGTAGTCCATATTTTTGTGTTAGATGCGCCGCTTTTAATGTTGTTTTAATTTTATAATGTATTTTTTTAAAATTCTTGAAATCAGTAATGTCTTTAACCAAAAACTCTGCTTCTTCAGGGCTCATCTTGTTCTGCATTTTCTTCGTAACTACACATAAAAACTCGCAAATGTTTTGCAAACACAAAGCAAACATTCCACCTCGACCAAAACAGTCTTCTATTATTTCAAGAGCAATCTCATTTTTTCTATCCTCAGTATTATCATATGCATATACTAGGATATTTGTATCAAGAAGAAAAAGATTTTCTCTCATATAATTCTGACCTGTGTTTGTATAGTATTTTTCCCATCGCAAAACCTTTTCTCATTGTTTTTAGTAATCTTTCACCTATCTCTTTTTGTTTTTTCTCTTCAGCCCATTTTTTCATAGCTTCATCTAATGCGCCACCTAATTTCCCTTTTCCCTTACCTAATTCTTTGTGCACTGTTTTTCTGAAGAGATTTTCAGTTTCATTAGACACATTAACAGTTATTGTTCCCATAACAAACATTTAGATCAATCAATTATTTAAATGTTTTGCTCGAATGAGTAATCTCATAATAACTCTCTGTACAGATATGTGTGAGTTATAAAAACCCTTTTATACCTGAACGGTTTTATTTCTTTCATGAAACCAACATCACTTCTATTCGGCCCATCAGGTATTCCTTTATGCACTCCTGAAAGAAATACACTTAATGGAATTTCTCAAGTCAAAAAATTAGGTTTAGGAAGCATGGAATTGGCATTTACTCACAGCATTAATATTAAAGAAGAATTAGCTGCAGAAGTTAAGAAAACAGCAGAAAAAAATGAAGTAGTTCTAACTTGTCATGGACAATACTTTATCAATCTTAATGCTCAAGAAAAAGCAAAGCTTGATGCAAGCATTAAAAGAGTTCTAGATGCAGCAAGAAGAGCTCAACAGTGTGGTGTTTGGAGTTTAACATTTCATGCAGCATACTACTTAAACCAAGACAAAAACAAAGTTTACGAAAAGGTCAAGAAGTCATTCAAAGAAATACTAAAAGTCATGAAAGAGGAAGGGATAAATTTATGGTTAAGACCTGAAACAGGAGGCAAACAAGCACAATTCGGAGAATTAAACGAACTAATAAAACTCAGTCAAGACTTTGAGCAAGTCCTGCCCTGCATTGATTGGGCGCATCATCATGCAAGAAGTGGAGGAAAATTCAACACCAAAGAAGAATTCGAGTTTATTCTTACAGAAATAGAAAAAGGTTTAGGTAAAGAAGCATTACAAAACATGCACTGCCATTGTGAAGGTGTAGAATATTCTCCAACCGGAGAAAAAAATCATGTAAATCTAGAACAAAGCGATATGAATTACAAAGAATTAGTTAAAGTTTGGAAAAATTTCAAAATAAAAGGAGTTATCACAAGTGAAAGTCCAAATATTGAAGGCGACGCTTTACTTCTAAAAAAATTATGTGAAAATTATAAGGGATAATTATAATTAAATAAATTGCCACAATGTAACGGCAAATTTATAAATCAACCATATTTTCTTTGACTTGTTTTATTGAGGACTAATGGTAGATTTAGAAGATGTTTTAATCGTACTAAAGGATTGGGAGGTTGTTTGTACTTCAACCCACCCTTTGAGAGAATTCTTAGAAAGACATAGGGTTATGATATCTGAAGAAACAATGTCTGAAACTCCTAAATCATTGATTTATTGTAAGCTAGAAAAAGGTTATCAATTGATAAAAAGACAGCATCCTGCAATAGATCATGTTTACAAGAAGGGCGATAGATTAATTAAAAGACATTTAAGCAATGAATTAATAGAAAAAGCACTAGATTCACTAAATAAATCAATTCTAAACCAAACTAACCTTTTAGAAGAAGTCTCTCAAGAAGAAGTAGACAACCTGTTTGATTCATATAGAGGGAAAAATGTCTGAAAATTTAACTGAAATATTGATAGTTTTGAAGGGGCCTCGTTCATTAGAAGTTTGTGCAGGGATATACTTTCAAAACAAACCAGAAGATCATCCTTATATTAAATTTATTCAACGGCATGGCAATTTGAAAAAAATTATTGGTTGGAATTTAATTCAGTGTGAAACGGAAGAAAACTGGATTGATAAAGATTATTTCTTGGTAGAACACATATACAAAAGAGGCAGTGAAGTACTAGAAATGCACAAAGATAGAACAGATATCTTATCTGCATTAGAAGAATTAAACAAAATAGAAGAAAAAATAGAAAGAAAGATTTCGGTGCTAACATGAAAACAAAAAAATGTCCCGAATGTTCAAGCGAAGATATATTTGTAGGTAAAGATGGAGAATATATTTGCAAAGATTGCGGGCTAGTCATTGAAGAATTTGATGATAGTTCTATTTCGTATGTTAATTTTATGGAATCTTTAGACTTTCCAGATTGTCCAAAGTGCAAAGAAGGACATCTCAAGCCAGTATTGATTGAAGAACCTTTTGATGGAACCTTTTCTTGCCCTGTTTGCGGCTTTAAAGAAAAAAGAGAGAAAAGACTGCCAGTAATAAATCTTCCAGAAAAACCAAAAAAATGCCCTGAATGCAAAGGAGAAATAGTTGATGATGGAGATGACAGTTATTGCAAGAAATGCGGCTTAGTTGTAGAAGAAAAATTCTCAAGAACTGGTATAGGCATAGAGAAAATTGATGAAGAATAATTCAAAGTGTGCAGTTTGCAGTTTGAGGATGAAGGTGTATCCACACTGTAAACCACAAACCCTAAACTGTGAACCTTAAACCACTTTGGAGTGATTATTTTTGTTTTGTTTTTTTTCGCAAAATTTATAAATTATTAATTGCAGTTTACTACTTGGAGGGTATTATGGAAAATGGGGTGTTAACGTCATACTTGATATTAATTTTAGTTGTCTTCACGGTATTTATAACGCACGCCTTTAAGATATACGAATTACAAGTAGACAAGTACACCTTTTTTCTCACCTCCTTATTGTTCGTCGTTCTAATACTGCCTGCAGTAAAAAGCTTGAAATTCTTTGACTTAATAGAAGTAAGGAGAGAGTATAAAGCCTTAAAAAACAAATTAAAAGATAAGAATTAAAGTAAAAATTTCAAACCTATAACTCTGAACTTTTAATAACCATCAAATTTATAACTCTGATCTTCGTAACGTTTTCTATGCCAAATATTTTGTTTTACTTAACTGATTTAACATATAAAATAGAAAATGAAAAACCTGTCATTTATTTATTCGGAAGAACAAAAGAAGGCAAAAGAATAATCATTAAAGACACTTCTTTCCAGCCTTATTTTTATTTAATTGTAAAAGAAGAACAAGCACTTGAAAAAATAAAAAAGTTAGTTCTTGAAGATGCTAAAATTATCAAAATAGAACCTGCAAAAAAAAATTATTTTGAAAAAGAAATACTTGTTTACAAAGCAGAGGTTAATTATCCTAGCTCAGTGCCAAAATTTAAAGATGAATTAAAAAATTGGAAAGAAGTAGAAAGGGTTTTAGAGGCGGATATTCTGTTCACTAGAAGATACTTGATTGATAAAAAATTAACTCCCATGACTCTAGTAAAAGTTGAAGGAGAACAAATAAGAGATCAAGCGAAAGTTCCAGTATTTCTAGCAAAAAAAATTTATCAAGATGATGAAAATTCAATTATTCAACCTAAAATTTTAGCATTAGATATTGAAACTTACAACCCTGAAGGAAAAAAGATGAATCCGGACAGGAATCCAATAATAATGCTAGCTCTAAAAGGTGAAAAATTTGAAAAAGTGCTTACTTGGAAAAGAATTGATGGAAAAAATATAGACGTGCTAAACAGTGAAGCAGACTTGTTGCAAAGATTTAAAGAAATAATAGAAGAAGAACAACCAGACATAATTACCGGATATTATAGTGATGGCTTTGACCTTCCGTATATTAGAGCCAGAGCGGACAAGTATAAAATTAAACTCGATTTGGGCTGGGATTTTTCAGAGTTAAGTATTAAAGGCAGAACAGAAAAAACTGCTGAAATAAAAGGAATAATTCACGTTGACATTCTAAAATTTATTAGGAGGGTTATGAGAACAACTCTAAATACTGACACTTATGACTTAGAAAGTGTCTCACAAGAATTGTTAGGGGCTCACAAACATGAAGTTCATTTAGATTTGCTTGCGCAAACTTGGGATAAAGAAGATAAAAAGCAACTAAAAGTTTTCGCGGAATATAACTTACACGATTCAGAATTATGCTATCAATTATGCAACAAGTTATTATCTAACATGCTAGGACTTGTTAAAATAATTAGTCTCCCTTTATTTGATGTTCAAAGAATGTCCTTCTCACAATTAGTAGAATGGTACACGATTAAGAAAGCGCAAGAATTTAATGAATTAATCCCTAACAAACCAGGATTTTACACTCAGCAAGAAAGAAACAAAAAAAGACTTCACGGAGCCTTTGTTTACAAACCAATACCTGGGCTATATTCTAATATGGTTGTGTTTGATTACAGAAGCTTATACCCTAGTATAATTGCGTCACACAACATATCCATAGGCACAGTTAATGGAGAAAATTGTAAAGAAAAAGAAACCGTACCTACAGAGTATGGAGAAGCTTATGTTTGCAAAGATAAAAAAGGTTTTCTATCAGTAATAATTGGGGAAATCATTTCAAGAAGAGCGGAAATTAAAGATGCTTTAAAGAAAAAACCAGATAGTTTTCTTAAAGCAAGAAGTGAAGCGTTAAAACTTTTAGCAAATTCTTTCTACGGATATCTTGCATTCTCCCTTGCAAGATGGTATTGTTTTGAAGGTGCAGAAGCAACAACTGCCTGGGCGCGTTATTATGTTCAAGATGTGATTAAAAAAGCAAAAGATTCAGGCTTCAAAGTATTATATGCAGATACAGATAGTGCCTTTTTATTATTGGAAAATAAAACAAAAAAAGATGCGTTAAAGTTTTGTGAAGACATAAATGAAAAACTTCCTGGTTTGATGGAGTTAGAATTGCAAGGTTATTATCCTTCAGGATTATTTGTTGGAACAAAAGGCACTGGCACCGGAGCAAAAAAGAAGTACGCATTACTTGATGAGAACTCTAAAGTTATAGTTAAAGGATTCGAGACTGTTAGAAGAAATTGGAGTTTTATTGCAAAAGAAGTTCAAAAAGAAGTTCTAGATATAATTTTGAAAGAACAAAATAAGCAAAAAGCACTAAAATACGTTAAAGAAACAGTCAAAAGCTTAGAAAAAAATCAAACCGAAATAAGCAAGTTAATTATATCGACTCAATTACAAAAACCTATTGAAGAATATGAAAGTATAGGCCCCCACGTTGCTGCAGCCCAAATACTTGAGAAAAAAGGAGAGTCTGTAGTTCCAGGAATGATGCTCAAATTCGTAATTTGTAAAGGCGAAGGAAAAATAAGAGATAAAGTAAAACTTCCTGAAGATGTAAAACAAGAAGATTATGATGGCGACTATTATATTGAACACCAAATAATTCCTTCAGTAGAAACAATCTTCACAGTTTTAGGGATTGATGTGCAAAAAGAACTAAAAGAAAAGGATCAAAAAACATTAGGAGACTTTTAATAATAACAGAGGTGAATAATTTTTAATAATGATAAAAAAATAATTATTTAAACATTACTTACCTTTTTATTTTCATGAGTTTAAGCGAGTTAATTAAAAAAGTAGCTTTAAGTCTTACAGCAGGAACATTCTTGCTACCTGCCGCAGGTTGCAAACCGCTTGTATGGCCATTAAATAAAAATAAAGACGATCTAACAGTTCAAGTGTTACCTTTAAACATTGATAACCGAAAAATAGTCAACGCCGAGTTTTCTCCCGATGGCCTGAATTATTTGTTTGAACTTCCCGAAAATAAAGATAGAAGTCAAGTATTTACGTATAACTTTGTTGATTTCTCTTTTTCAAAAATAACTGAATTTGAATTAAATTCAAATCAATTAAAAATTAATATTCCTAGAAGATTTTTTATTAATGATCATTTTGTTGCGTTTAACAATTCTCAAGACAACATAAACCAAGTCAATCTCACTTCAAAAATTTTTGATTTGCAAGGAAAAACTGTGAAAGAATTCAATGAATTTAGTGTAGATTATTCAGTTAAAAATATAGATAATGAAGATTTTGTGTTTGTTCAAAGTATGGACAATAATAAAGGATCTTGTATAATTTACAACTTAAAAACAGAAGAATCCAGAATCATCAGCGATCCTTTTAAGAGTTATACTTATGCTTTCTTTTTAGGTGGAGGAAAATCAATAATCGGTGTATCTGACTCTAACACTGGTAATGATTATATAATTTACCATGATGCCAAATTGATTAATGGCAAAGATCCTGTGTTGGTTGCAGGACAAAAAGTTTCATTTGAGGCTATGCTAGGCAAGAATAAACTTCTAGTAAAAACATTAAATAAATCGAGCAATGAAACTAGCTTAGGTATTTATGACATATCTTCAAAAAGTGTGATTCCAAAAATAGTTTATACTCAGTTTGGAACAATAGATATTGAGGATATTGATGAAGATTTATTTGCATTTAAAACGTATGATTTTTCTTCAAGAAAAGAAGAAGTTGCTTATTATGATTTGGTCAGAAATCTTGTTGTATCTTTACCTTCAAACAATTCAATCTCGGATTTAGAAGATGTTGTAAAATTACAGAATGGAGATATTTTAATAAAATACTCTGATTTTTCAGGAAAACAAAAAATATCAATATATGACTCTCAAACAAAAATGTTTACAGATTTGTTAGAAAAAGATTACGTGGGAGAATTATTAGTTAATACTTCAAAAACAAAATTTGCGGTTGAATACTCTGCAAGTCCTGGAAATGAAATGCTTGTTTACGATCAATCAGGAACTCAAAAAGTATTCGGAAAACTCAGTCCTGTTCCGATTCCATTAGTGTGGTATGGAAACCAACTGGTTTACAGAAGCGGATCTGTTGAAGCGTTAATTTATGACGGTTCCCCAATACAAAAAGAAGTCTTGCAAGGCAATAGAGATATAATGATGAACGTATTAACTAGTAATGACACAATTTTATTTCTTCTAGAAGATTACACAACTAAAAAACAAACAATTGTTGATTATGACTTGAGCGGCAGAACAAAAACAATAAATTTCAAAATAAATCAGGATTCATACTTAGAGCTAAACTCTATTTCCCCAGATAAAAAAATACTTTTGTTTAATTCTGAAGACAAAAATACTGGAAAAAGATCATACCAATTTTATAATAAAAGAGCAAACAGTTTAAGAAAAATAGGAGACTAGAATTCAAAGATTTATTAATTGTAATTCTTGAATATTTCTACTGGCGTATTGTGTGTTTCTATTTGAATAAAATAGATTTCTTTAAATTGTTCGAGATATTTTTTTATTATTTTCAAAGTGGAAAGAAGTCCTGCGTTTTCCATTCTTATTCCATCTGGGTACTCGTTAAACTCATAACTTCTAGCGAGTCTTCGTATTTCTTCAGAACTAGCATTTAAAGGTAAATCAAAAATTTTATCTGCTTTCAAACCACTGCCCCATCTTAATCTCTTTAATTCATCACTTTGTAAAATTGAGTCTATGCTTTCCTGTCTTACAAAATCTTTGAATTGGGCAATTAATTTATAACTCATAAGTTTTTGAAAATTTTAACTAATTTATAAATATTCGGGGAAACGTTTTTATACTACATTTATTAATATTGATTAATGCAAATTACTTTTTTAGGCACAGCAGGCAATCTAGGAGTTATTTCTAAATTTGATCACTTAAGCGGTGGAATAATAATAAAACAGGATGAAACCCAGTTACACTTAGACCCTGGAGTAGGAGCTTTAGCAAATGCAAGAAAGTTTGAAGTAAACTTAAGAGAAAACACTGCAATCCTAGTTTCAAATTCGCATCTTAACAGGTGTTCAGAGTTAAATCCAGTAATTTCCGCAATGACTCATGAAGGTCTAGATCCTCAAGGGGTATTAATTGTTAATCCTAACAATCCTTTATTGTTAGAAAAATACAGAAATTTTACTGAGAGAACAATGTTTGCCGAACCCAGTAAAAAAATAGGTGTAGAAGAATTCACCATAACTCCATTGAAAACAACAAGCGAAAGTTTAGGCTATAAAATAGAAGCAAATAATGTCGTTATATCTTATACAGGTGATACAAATTATTCCACAGAAGTTGTAGATCAATACTTAAGAAGTAATGTTTTAATCTTGAATGCAGCAAACACGTTCAGTCAATCAGGAGAAGGTCTTAATAGTGGAGATATCGTGACTATATTAAAACAAATCAAGCCAGATTTAGCAGTAATAACTCATTACGGAAAATCCATTATTCAAAATAACCCATTATATGAAGCTAGAGAAATACAAAAACAAAGCAAAGTTTCAGTGCTAGCAGCAAAAGAAGGAATGAGAATAGACCCAACTGCCTATTTAGGTGAAAGCCGACAGAGAATTCTTCAATTTATTACAAGAAAATCCACAGAATAAAATATCCAATAAAACATCCTGCGCTAATAAAAGGCATAGCGGGATAAAAAACATTTTTTTTAGCAAGAAAAAATAATAACGCTAAAGCTAAGGTTGCTAAAAAAGATATAATCAATGCATTAAATCCATAAACTGCAAATGCAACTCCAGAGAAGATTATTGGAAAACCTATATCTCCACCTCCAAGAATTGCAACAGAGTGTTTTGTTTTGGGTTTTTGATTCTGAGTTTGAAGTAAGAGCTGTGTGGGTTGTAGTATTTTAGGAAATTTGTAAGGCAAAGCTAAGCCTGCAAATAATCCGTTTTCTGCCTGAGCTTTTGCAAGGGTGATCATGTGCTTGCTTTTCAAAACTGCATACATATCATAAAAAGAAATTAAGAGTAACAAAATAAATGATGTGCTTATTGTAAGTAATGGAATAAAAATTATTCCTAACCCGCTATACAAAAACAATTCAGTGAAATTATGTAAGTAAAAATTATTCTTGAACAACTTAAAATATGCAAGTATTAAAGCTAAAATAAATGCAATGATTGAAGGAAGAAAAGCACCAAAAGCAATGTGCAAGCATAATAATAGTGCTAAAAAAAACCAAACTTTCATCAATTTAAAAAATTTGAACTTAAGGATTCCTAAAAATATCAATGTTCCAAATAGTATTGCAACAACAACCATTCCAACAGTTTGTTTAGGACTCAACTCAGGCCTTTCAACACCAACACCAAGAACACTAGGTAAAGGTTTCCAAAATAGACCTCCATCAGTTTTAGTTAAATAATTATTCGTAACAAATAATCCTATGAT
>JACRAI010000037.1 GCA_016213425.1 archaeon
CAGAGCTGTTCTTGATGTTACAAAATTAGGACATTTGTGGTATATGCTGTTAATAGAAACCACTCCTATGCCTAAAGAAATGGAGCAAAAGTTTGAAACATTTTGTCAATTGCAAAAAAATATTTTTTTCAGCGACAAATTACTAGGCAAATGGCAGATAAGAGTGGAAATTTTAGCCGATGATCATCAGCACTTGAATAAAGTGATGAGAGAAGTTAGGAATTTATTATCAGACTACATAAGAAGCTACGAATTAATAATTGTTTTCGAAGAGTTAAAGCAAGTCAGCTTTACAAGTGGAATGATTAAAAATTAATTATTTTTTAACTAACAACACATTAGGTAAGTTCCTGAAGTCCTCATCACCAGTTAAGAACTTTATTTTCAACCTTTGAGCTACAGTGTAGCCTATTGCATCTGGTATGGAAAGATCTTTATGCACTCTTCTTAAACTCATTGCTTTTTGCACATCTGCGACAGTAACTTCAGTTAGCAGAGAAGCATATTCCGCGGTTAAAAGGTCAGCAGTTTTTCCATTTAGTTCTTTTTTTAATCCATAATTAATTTCTGCGATATTAAAAATAGTTGTAACAGCAATAACATTTCTAAACTCATCATACTTGGGATTGCCTCTTATTATTTCAAAAAAAGCATATGTATCAAAGAACAAAACTTCTTCATTCATTCCATCCTTCCTCATCTATTTCTTTTAAAATAGCATCTGTCGAACTTTTAAGTTTAAACTTTCCGAAAGTTTCATTTAAAACATTATTTTTTTTTATTAAAAAAAGTTTAACTTCATCTCCTTCTTTTAACTTTTCTTGATCGATAATTTTTTTTGGAATTACAACACCCACAGATCTTCCCCAATTTCTTAATCTAGATTCAACTTCTTGCATAAAAATCACCTGTGATTATACCAATATAACCAAATATTTAAACTTTTCGATTTTTGACTGTTTTTTCTTACAAATATTGCTTTTCCAGTGGGTTGAATAATTTTATTTTTTCCGCTGAACAGACTGAATGCCACACTTCCAGAGCCGCAAGCAGTTTCTTTAACAAGTGAATCAACTCTAGAAACAAACACGTAGGGAGTTATCCTGTTGTTTTGGTAAATGATTGCCCCGAAAGCAGGCAAGTTATACTTTTTTGAATACAGTTCGAGTTCTGTTTTAGTTATTTTTGGTTTCTTTCTCTTTTCAAACAGTACAAAACCAATACTATTGAATAGTACAATATTGTCTTCAATTTCAAATTCTAAAGATATTTTTATCGTGGTTTTATTTCTCTTATTAATATATCTAACAGAATTTTTTACCCTGCTAGTTTTTAGTTTTCCTTTTTTCTTTAATGATGAAGCGAATGATAGAGTTGCGTTAATACATAATTCTCCACCATCATTTGCATTTGAGGAAACTTATTTCTTGCAGAAACAAAACCTACTTGCTCAACTTTTAGGAGCAGTTTTTTTATTATTTTTAATCTATTTTTAACAGGACAATCATAAACAAGTGCTGTAGAGTTTCCATACGCAATAAGGAATTTTTTTATTTTCATTTTTAACCTCAATAAAAAGCCACACTAGTGGCTGAATTTGCATTTGTCTTCTAAAGAACTTGTCAAAATTCTTCCAGTGTTTAGCCAAACATCAAAATCTGAAATTCCACTTTGTCTTTGTTTTGGTTTTTCTTGAGATTTTTTGTTACCTAAAACTACCCCATCGCTCAAGTACAATACTGGTGGAAAAAATCCCAACAGTTCTTCTTTACATGTCCTTCCAGTTAGAACGATATCTATTGCGTAGTCTGCATCTCCTTTCGAGACTGTTACGTCTACTTTTCCTTCCAAAAGTAAAATTTCAGCACCAGTCAACTTTACTCGAGACGTAATAAGTTTCTCATACCTTTTAGGTATTGCAACTCTTGTTTTTTCAAAACAGGGCTCCTGTAATTCTGTTCCTCTTAATTGAGTTATTTCACGAGTTCTTACTTGAGGATATGCTTTGACAAATTTTTCTAAAGGTATTCCTTCTTTTCCAAGAATGCAAAGTGCGGGCAAGCCAAACGCTGAATTTTTGTATTGTCCTTTGTTCTTTAGTCCGAGATTTTGCAATACTAACTCTTTTCTATATTTAGCTCTCACAAATTCATCTTCACTGAAATTTTCCAGAAGATAGTTATCAAGAAGATCTTCTCCGGTTATTCCTATAACGGGAGCTTTATATTCATAAAAATTCTTAACTAATTCTGGAATGTCTTCTCCTCTTTGCTCAGAAACGTTCAGTTTTAGTCCTTTAAATTTTTCTTCTAAAAATCTAATACCTTCTTCTCTAACATATTTGAGTCCACTGTTTGTTGGTACGTAAACTGTGAAGACAACCAGCACTTTGTGATGCGTTTGCCTCCAAATTTTGTTTGTTTGGTTTTTTCATTTTTGTTTTCTCCACGTTTAAAGCCCGTGCGGCTGTTTAAGAGTTATTTTGACATTAAACGAAGTCGGCAATGAATGTGATAGAAAATTAATTTATTAGAATTAAAACTAGCAGAAATGAAGGTAATCAGCGCATTCAAGCACCTTTAATTTATTTGTTTTCATTTTGCCTCAAAGTTATTATTTGTGTTAAAATAACTGCCAGTATTTAAACCTTTCTTTTTTACTACTATTAAATAGTAATCTTTATATAAGAAAGACTATTTGGAATTAAAATGGAATATTTTAAAACAGCCAAGGAAAATGAATTAGTTTTTAGAGGAGTACTTGAAGATATGAAAAGAAACAGCAATAGTTTGTTTTCAATGAGACCTGGAAAGTTTTGCATTCCAAGAGATCTTGATACAACTTCCAGTTTAGAAGATTTATTCAAAAAATATTCTGAAGGAAACAGGTATGGAAAGTTTACAATCACAGATTTTACTGTAAAAGATAATGAGGCAGTTATTTCTTTTAGAGATGTTGCAGCTTTATCTGGTGGGGGAAGTGCTTGGGTTTATGAAACAAAAGAGGGGGTTAAGTATAAAGGTAACGCAGGATTTTTTATAAGCTAATTACATACTTTCAGGAGCATCTATTCCTATTAAGTACAATCCTGAAGCTAAAACTTTTCTAATGCAATCAATCAATACTAGCCTTGCTTGTTTGACATCTTCATTTGCTTGCAGCACTGGACATGAATGATAGAATTCATTGAATAAACGACACAAATCAATCAAATAATTAGTGATCAAGTGCGGTTGTAATGTATCTAGAGAATTTTTTACTAGTTCATGGAAATCAACTATTTTTTTTAATAATTCAAATTCTTGGTCTGTGATTAATATTTTGTAATCACCTTTGTTTGATGGTTCTTTTCTTAGTATTGAACATATACGCGCATGTGTGTATTGACAGTATGGTCCAGTATCTCCTTCAAAACTTAAAGCTGAAGCCCAATCAAAAGTTATGTTTTTGTCATTTGATACTTTTAAGAAGCTGAATTTTACTGCTCCGTAACCTACACTTTTTGATAATTTTTCTGCTTCAGTTTCTGATAACTCTGGACGTTTGGTTTGTAATTCTTTTTTTGCTTTTTTTCTTGCTTCTTCCATAAATTTTTCTAGCAAAACTACTTCTCCTTTTCTAGTTGACATTTTGCCAACATCTTTTAGAAGAACAAAAGAGTAATGAATTGGCTCTGGAGCTTTTACTCCTATTAGGCTTAGTCCTGCTTCTACTTGCTGCAGGTATACTTTCTGATCTTCACCTAGAACTATTACATTCTTGTCGTTGCCTTTTTCCATTTTGTATTTAGTGTATGCTAGATCTCTTAATGGATAAAGTGAAGTGCCGTCTTTACGAGTTAGCACTAGAACTGGAGATTTTAATGGAAGATCAAATCCATCTAGATTTAATACAGTGCATTGCTCGTCATCTTGAAATAATTTTCCTGTTTTTCTTAGTGCATCTAGTATTTCATTTGTTTTTTTGTTAAATAAATAATCGCTTTCATAATCAAAAAAGTCATATCCTATTCCAAAATCACTTAATATTTTTCTTTGTCCTTCAATGCAGACGTTCACTACTTCTCTGAAATTTTTTTGTATTTCTTTATCTCCTTTTTCTAGCAAATTTAGTAGCGAGAATGTTTCTTCTTCAATTATGGGATTTAATTTCATTTCTTCATTAATATCAACATATAATTTTAGAAGTTCGTTAAATTTGGGTATTTTATTTTTTCTACGACACGCTAAAACTAATAGTGCGATTTGTTTTCCTATGTCATTGACGAAATAGTGAACTTCTGTAGTGTATTTTTCAAATTTTAGAAGTCTTGCTAACGAATCTCCTATTATTGCATTTCTTGCTCTTCCTACATGAGGACTTGCATTAGGGTTTATGCTTGTGTGTTCTATTAATGCTTTTTTTCCTTTACCTGAATAATTGCAGCCGTATTCGTCTTCTGATAATATTTTTTGAATAACTTTTTCAGCAAACTTCTCTTTGTTAAGAAAAAAATTCAAGTAAGGTCCTTTAACTTCAATTTTAGAAATGAATGCTGGCTTTTTGAATTTTTTTGCCAGCTCTTGTGCGGATTCAG
>JACRAI010000041.1 GCA_016213425.1 archaeon
AATGCAAGCTTTAGAAAAATCCAACTCAAAAATCGTTGTTTATGACCATAAAAGCATAGGCAATGCTGAAGTTAAAAATAGAATTCTAGACTTGTTAAAGAGCAAGAATATTAAGTTTGAAAAGTACAATTCACTATACTAACTGAGAAATTACCCCGTGCTTGCCGAGGTTTTCGAGAATTGCCATATTTTCTGTTGTTGATTCTTGTGCATACTGTTTTTTTTTTATGTTTTAAGTTCTTGGCGACTCTGTCGCAGATTGATAAAACTCAGAAGACATTTTGGCAGGCACAGAGCATAGAAAGCAACAGACCGCCATCTGTAGCAATCGGTGCTTTCAAGAAAATCTACTTTTTTAGTATTCTATGCTTTTAACGTGTCCGTTTTTGTGAAATAAATAAGTTATTTTAGTGCTTACAACAATTAAGAGAACTGCCGCAGTGTTAAAACTTACAATCAAAAATCCTGCGGCACAAGAAATCATCATTAGTATTCCTACAATTTTTGATTTATCTTCCCAGTCATTTATTACGCGTCCATAATAAGCTCCGCAAACGAATGCGGCAAGTAATAACATGAATGTTGTTTTTATGACTAGCGCAAGAATAAGGCCTATACTAAATGAGATGAAGCAAAGCCATTCGACCCAGCTAAATGTAGGATCTTTTATTTCAAAACTCATAAAAAGACAGAAGGGGTTAATATTTATATAATTAATCTTATACTATTCGGTTTGGAGTTTTTAATTATGAGTTTAATTAGTCAATCAGTAGTTTAGCTCAACAAAGTAATAATACAAGAGTAAAATAAAGTATGCAATTACTGAAGCCCAAATAAAGGAATAAATCTTGAGCAAAAAAATCATTGCGATATATACACTGTATGCACTCATCATGAAAACATAGTTAAGTCTAGATGCAAAAAACATTTTGCTTCCATCTAATGGTGGGAAAGGAAGCAGGTTATAAAACGCGTATAAAACATTGAACGTGAACATTTTTCCAACCCACGCTTCTGGAATGTTAAATATCCATGAAGTGGTAAGAGTTGTTGCTCCTAAAAATATATTAGACATAGGCCCCCACATAGCAACTCTTCCATAATCATATAAATCGATCGTTGGGCGTTTATATCCTAATCTTTTTTTTGTTTTTTCAACAAAAGTTCCTGAAGCGGTTAATACTAAAAGAGCGCCATTAGTTACCATTGCCATTAAAAGGCCTATTGACAAGCCAGTCCACCAAATTTTGTGCTCAGCCTTAAACCCGTTAATGTGAGCAGTTATTTTTTGACCTGCATGATGAAAAAAAACAGATATTCCTACTATTATAACACTAACAAAAAAATTTTTAACTCCGATACCTAAGTTTGCTTCTTCTCCAGGACCCCACTGATTAAATGAAAAAATAAATGCAAGTACAAGAATTGTTATGATTAATGCATTTTTTTCTTGCCTGCTAAACTCTAAACCTTCGATCAGCTGTTTCATACTACATCCACACTATTTGAGGTGTATCTTTTTATTAATTTTATCATTTCCTTCTCATGACCTGCTCCAATTACAGCAATAATTTTCTTATCAGGATTATTTTTTGAAAACTCACTCAAATGTTTTGCCATGAAAACATTCCTTTCATGAACTAAAACTCTATAAACATTAGGATATCTTTCTTTAACTTCGGCGAGCAATTTCTGTATTAATTCTTCTTCAGGAACTCTAGTCAGATCAAAATTCAAAATTTTTTTTCTAAACACTAATCCTTTGATCAAATCTAAAACAAATCTTCCTTTTTCCTTCCAAGTTATTGCTTTACTGAACTTTTTCAATGTAACCTCAATATCTTGATCAATCAATGCAATCTTTATTTGATTTTTTTTGGCAACTTTAAACGCGTGAAGCATATCGCTTCCAGGTATTATCCCAACTTTTTTCCCTAGCTTTTCTTGAACATAACCTCCAATCAAAGAAAACAAGTACCCTTTCACACCTATCCGCATAATATCTTTCAAAGAAAGTCTGCCTTTTGTTCTTTTACTCAGCAAGCCTAAAAGTCTTTTTTTATCCAACTCTAAACACACTAAATCTGGCTTTTCATCACTAATTACTTTTTCAACCTTCTCAAGGCTCTCTTTAGCTATGTGTGAAGTTCCAAGCAATATTATGTTTTTATATCTCATCTATATTCTTTTATTACAAAAAGCTTATATATTTAAACTCTTCCCAATACATTATGTTGAGAGTAAAAAAGGTTTCGGAAACTTACGAAATGAAAGTTTTCACGGATGAAGGAGACTATTTTGGAGATGTTGAAGAAGCAGTAGTTACGAGTAATAAAATTCACGGTTGGAGAATAAGCGCAACAAAGAATTCTTTCTTAAGCAGAGTATTAGGAAGCGCTAAAGGAGTAATCGTACCACACCAACTAGTTAAAGCAGTTGGAGACGTTTTTATAATCAGCAAAGCAGCAGTCCCAGCTTACGACGAAGGCGAAGAAGAATAATTCTGAACATTTGTTTGTAGCTAAAAGTTTTCAGCGTGCTCTAAGCTCCAAACTATAAACTACCAACTAAAAACATTTATATAGGATTATCGTCTAATTATGTTAAAAGAGGCATAAAATGAAGAAAATATTGTTTTTAATAGTTTTTTTACTACTCCTACCCACAGTTATAGCTGAAACATTCACTTGGAAATTAGGCAACTTAGACGAAATACACGGCGGAAGTCACACAATAGGGTTTACTGATTCATGTGATGTTGGTTCTAAAATAGGAAGAGAACTGGGACGTATCGGAAAAGCATTAGGACTTGTTGTTTCTAATGCAGTTCTTGCAGGAAGTTCTCAAAACA
>JACRAI010000043.1 GCA_016213425.1 archaeon
ATAAAATCTCATTAATAACAATGCAAAAGTAGATTTGCCTGCACCGCTTTTTCCCACTAATGCCGTTGTTGTTCCGGCAAGAATTTTTAAGTTAATATTATGCAGTGCAGCTATGTTTCCTGCATAAACAAAACTTACATTTTTTATCAGTATTTCTTTTTTTAACCGATCTATTTTTATTGAATTAGGTTTGTCTTTTAACTTATCTACCTCAGAAATTATATTAAATAGTCTTGAAACCCTTTTCGCATTTCTTCTTAATCTAGTAAATAACTGATTTAACTGCGCTAAAGGTGCGAAAGTCATTTGTTGATAGCTTATTAATAAAATTACTTGTCCGACAGTTATACTTCCTTTGTATGCCGCGTAAACACAATAAACTAATAATGCAGTTCTGGTTGTTATTTCTATTGCTGTCTGCAAGAAATCTTGAATAAACCACAATTTTTCAACACCATACTCAAAAGTATGGTAGCCGCTCCATTTTTTTGCGTAATATTCTTTTTCATATAGTTCTTTACCGAAAGCTTTTACAGTTCTTACGTTTCCAACACCATCATATAATGCTCTGTTAGAAGTTTCCGCTAAATAATTTAAACGTGCTTGACCTTTAGCTATTTTTTTAGAAATAAAATAAGTTACCAGAATATATAGAGGTAAAGGTGCTATTAACCACCAACCAAATGAAGGTAGAATCCAAAAAGTATATGCTGTCATGAATATTACTGTTATAAAAGAAACCAACAAATTATTTCCAAAAAGTTCAAAGATAACAACAAAAACTGCGCTTCCTCCTTTATCTATCTTGCTTCCAACTTCACCTGAATCGTGTTTATCATGCCAAGCAAGGTACAAATTGTAGTAATGGTCTAAGCCTAAATATCTCCATTTATCTTCTATTTGTGTTGCTATGTAAAAACTGGCTTTTTGCGCTCCAAACTTGCAGACAGCTCCAAATAGTAAGCACAATCCATAAAAGATGAATAAACTCCAGAACTCTTTCAAATTTGTTCCTGCAATAATAAAATCAATTATTTGCTGCAAAATTTTAGGGCCTATTGTGAACAAAAGTGCAGAAAAAATTGCTAAAAAAGCAAAACCTAAAGAAATCTTGGGAAATTCTTTGATTGCGCTTCTAAAAACAATTCTGATTACATCAATAAATCCAGTATCACTTTTAGTGACCGAATAAGCACCCTTCATTTTACCTCTTTTTATGTAAGAGTTGTTTTAAGGGTATAAAAAGTTTACTGTAAAGTTTGGAGTTATTGGTTCGAGGTTCGAAGTACCTGCAAACCGCAGACCACAAACTAATTTTGATATCTGTTTTTATTTCTGAGCGCTTGCTAATTCTAATTTTTCTGCGTAAATCTGGTCGACCAATTCACTTATTTCTTTACCTACTGCTTGTGATGCGGTGAATCCTGGTGAATCAATTATTGCAGTTACAAGATTTCTGTACTTTTTATCTCTTTCAAGAATCCAATCATCGTATCCTTCAATCTTTGTTTGGATTCCTGTAAATTCTTGCTCTAAATCTTCTACTCTTAATCCTGGAAGAAGTATTTTTAAATCTTTTACAAAGGCTTCTGGCGGAGCTCTGTTACTTTCATAATCGCTTTTGTTGTTTATTGGTACTTGAAAAGGTCCAACGTGAACAAAATTACTAATAACAATTTTACCGCTTGCATCAAAGTCAAAGCAAGGAGTGAAGTGTGTTCCTGAAGTTGTTTTTGGTTCGCCATGTTCATCAAGCATTCCTCCAGGAATTGGTTGAGGTATTTTGTAAACAGGCATTCCTTTCATGAAGAGTTCAGGTCTTTTGTTCTTGTTGAACTTCATGAATTCTCCCCTTAAAGGTTTGATTTTGTAGGGAAATTCTGGGTTAACCATTCTAGTTAATTCATCAGCAAATAACCCTGCAGCGTTAACAACTATTTCACTTTTGAACTCATAAACTTCTCCTGCTTGATCTACTTTAACAACAAATCCATCCTCTTGAGGTTTAACATCAAGCACTTTTGTGTGATCAAAAACTATTGCATCAGTATTGCCTAACAAATTCTTCATTGTTTTGATATACGTTGCACCGTCAACTATTCCTGTGCTTGGAGTGTAAACTGCAGCTAAACCTTCAATATTCGGTTCAAATTCTTTAATCTCTCCTTTTGTTAGCTTTCTTACTCCTGGAGCGCCATTTTTAACTGCGCGTTCATAATAAAAATCTAGTTTTGCAATATCTTCAAGAGTTGTTGCCACAGTTAATTTACCTGTGTCTGCATAAGGAACATCATATTTTTTGCAGAATTCTGTGATTAATCTATTTCCTTCAACACAAAATTTTGCTTTCAAACTTCCTGGTTTGTACTGAATACTAGAATGTCTGATTCCTGAGTTTCTTCCTGATTGTTCTTCGCCCAAGAATGCGTTTTTTTCTACAAGCATTATTGTTTTGTCAGGATATTTTTCTGTTAAATATAATGCGGAAGCTAAACCTGTAACTCCCCCGCCGATGATTGTTATATCGATACTTTCCATTTTAATTCCTCCATATTAGTTTACAGTTTGCTGTTCACGGTTTACAGGACGTGCTGCAAACCGTAAACTGTGAACTTTAAAATCTTTATGATAGTGTAAAAGACACACTAATATATAAAGGTTTCGAAAAAATAATCCTAATTTAATAAAAAAGAAATAAAAAAAGCTTATTCAGCTTCGTAAAACTTCAATAATTCATCAACTGTTTTTTCGAATTCAGCTTCGAAAAAACCTTTGTATTCTTCTCCTTGTACTCCGCCTTGACTTGTCTCTGATAAGTACAGTTTTCTCTCAGTTAATTGATTTTCACCTACTGGAGGAGTCATAAAAACATTTTGAGGCGGGAGCAATTCTTCATTTTCTTTAGTTGTGTAAGAAAGAGATTCAGCTGCAGCTAAGCTAGTTAATGACCCCAAACTCGAGAGTGCAGTATAATTTCCTTGGTCTTCTCCTAATTTATGAGTAATTATAAGTAAAGCATTGGACAATTCTTCGCTTGTGACTACGCCTTCTCTTTCTTTTACATCAAATGCTAGTAGTGCATAACCTGTGTTTTCATAAACAAATCTTGTTGAAGCCATTTTTCCTTCTTTAAAATTTAGTAAATTGTGTTCTCCCTTTTCGCTTTGTAAAACATAATTATATAATTTTTTAACTCTGGTTGCTAAATCTTCTTTTGTTTGAGTTTCTTCAGCTACTTGCGCAGTTACTTCTTTAACGTTTGCACCAAAAATTAATGGGCTTGTTAATGCTAAAACGCTTGCTATTTGATATATTTTTTTCATTTTATTTACCTCGTTTGTTTTTTATTTTGTTTCGTAAAATTCTATTAATTCATCCAATACTTTATCATATTCTGCTTGAAAATAACTTTCTTCATTTATTGTTTCGCGGTCTTCTGCATCGTATACAGTTGATTGTATAATATCTTTTTCTTCTACATGTAATCCTGTTATTAACACTAAATTAGGTATTAACTCTTCACCGTCTTTTGTTTTGTAAAAAACAGTTTCTCCCTGGTAAACCCTTCCAAGTGTGGCTTTATCTCTTAACAATAAGTACCTTCCTCTTCCTTCTTCTAAAGAATGAACTGCAATAATTATAACATCTGGTCCCTTTGAATGGTTATCATAAGAATCAAGAAAACCAATCTCGTATCCTTTGTTGTTGTGTGTGAATCTAACGATTCCTGCTGTGTTATCTTCACTTTTTTGAATCATTCGATCCCCTTTTTCACTATTTACAAGAAAATCTTTCAGCTTTCTTGTTCTTGCTACGAAATATTGACTGGTCCATTCATCATTTTCTGAAGTGTTCTCTTCGTAAAATAAAATTAATTTGTCAAGAATGTTTTGGTATTCTGTTTGAAAAAATTCTTTGTGTTCTATTCCTGTTTGTTCAAATGGGTTATACTCTTTGTCAATATTAACTTTGCCTGTTTCATCCATCTTGCGAGTGAACGCAAAATTTACATTTCCATCAAGTCCTTGATCTCTGATCAAGATGTCACGTTCAAATTTTCTATCACTCCTAAGAAAGACTGGGTTAATTTCCAAGCTATCAGTTTGATTGTCTTGATGATCTATCACTGTTAAAGTATACTCTTCTCCTTCGATATTTATTCTTGTAAATGCACAAACGACATTTTTTTCTACCAAAAAATGTCCTTCATTAGTAGGCCTCTCAAAAACGTAGTTAGCTAATTTATGCGCTTTTGCAGAAATTGATTCGTTAATTCCGCATCCTTGATCTGAAAATGTTTGCAAAGATAAAGGATGCTGTGCTTGATTTTGTTGATCAACAGGATCGGCATAAGCTACTCCTGCAAATAACAATGCAGTAGCTAATGTTTTTATTTTTTTCATTTTTTTCTCCTGCTGTACTCTTTTAATTCTTTTAAACTTACATAATAATCTGAGTCTTCATATGAAAAAATTCCATCAGCCATTTCACATAATCGGTAAATTGACTCTCTGGCGTTTTCCACTTCGTGAATTCCTGATTTTGTTTTGACTGTTGTACCTTCTAATTTTTTTGCTTCAGAGTATAATAAATTAAGTGCAGATCTCTCGGTTGTGTACCCGTTATTTAAACTAACTGTCTCTGTTTCTTCAGAAGTATTTTGCTGATTTTTTAACAAAGCACAGCTTTGAGTAAAAAATAAACTCGCAACTAACGCGCAAACAGTTGTTTTCCTCATTTTAACTCGTTTATTTATTCTTCCTTTTTAAGTATTGTGACAAAAATAGATTAACTTAGGCAGTTTGTATTTTGAAGCTTTAACACTTTGAAAACTTTTCAGATTTTTCGCAAAATTTTCAGTTTTTTACTTTTTATATTTAAATATAATTTCATTTTTTGAAAACCTTTCAAAAAAGTTGCGTGTTTTTTGTGTGAAATTAGTTTATTCATATCATTGGTTTTGCAAGAAAAAATACAGAAAAGATATTTTTGATGATTTTTTAGAGTATGCCATACTTAACTCAAAAATAATAAGAGATAAATATTGGAAAGATGCATATAATGCAGTGATTAGAATTCCTCTAAATGGCAGAACATTAAAAGTAATATATAAACTAAAAGGAGGAAATATTTATAAGATAATAAGTGCATATTGGTTAGATTAAAATGAAAAAATGGTATGATTCAGAAGAAGATGTGCTTAATATTCAATTAAGCGCAAAAGATTATTGGAAAAGTGTAGAATTAGATGGAATAGTTATTGATGTTGCAGAAGATGGATCTTTATTAAGTATTGAAGTTCACAGAGCCAGTAAAGTTTTTTCTGGAAAAATAAAAAGAGTTTTAGAAACAGCCAGACTGGTTGTAAAAAAGTAGCTTGATTTGTTTATTCTATTTTCAAGAATTCTTCCTTAATGGTTTTAAGTATAAAGCTTGTTTCTGTTATTTCAACAAAATCATATGTTTGAATTTTTTTTAAGAAAGTATCCATAGATCTTCGATTCTTGAACCTTGCAACAATTATTGCATCAGATTTACCTGTTACATCATAAACAGCACATACATTGTTTATTCTAGCAATTTTTTGTTCTAGCTCAAGCAGTTTTCCTTTACCTATCTTCATATGAACAGTTATTTCAACATCATAACCTAGTTGTTCATAATCTAAAACTGCGGTGTATTTTTTAATAATTTTTTCTTTTTCTAAACGATTAACTCTGTGCATTACTGTTGCAACACTAACACTTATATTTTTGGCAATTTCACGATAAGATAATCTAGAATTATCTAGCAATACATTCAAAATTCTTGTATCAATATCATCAATCACTTGTTTAGATTCAACCACAAAATAACACATAAATTAAACAAATATTTAAATTTATCTGTTTATTTTGGCTTTTTGTTTACTCTTTATTGATAAAACTTTATATATGTTTTATACTTATACAAGGTTCAGAGTTTTTTGTTTTGATTTTAGAGTAAGATATCAGACATCGAATGATATCGCGCCCTAAACCACAACTATAAACTCCAAACTACCAGAGGTGGAAATTAATGAAAATAAAAGCAGAATATATTTGGTTGGATGGTACAAAACCAACACCGCAAATTAGAAGTAAAACAAAAATTTTAGAAGTTAATGGAATAGTTGAAAGTTTAGAGGACATTCCTGTTTGGGGTTTTGACGGGAGCAGTACAAATCAAGCAGAAGGTCATTCTTCAGATTGTGTTCTAAGACCTATAAGATTCTACAAAGATCCAGTAAGAGGAGGAGATCATATTTTAGTTCTTAATGAAGTTGAACTTCCTAATGGAGATATTCATTCTTCAAATACTAGATCTGATTTAAGAGAGTTAGTTGAAAAATATGGAGATAAAGGGTTCAAGTTCGGTATAGAACAAGAGTATACTTTATTCAAAGGAGATGTTCCTTTAGCTTGGGCTGAACTTGGAAAAGAACCAAAACCTCAAGGTCCTTATTATTGTGCTGTTGGAGCTGGCAAAATTTTTGGGAGACATCTTGTAGAAAAACATATTGATGCCTGTTTGGAAGCCGATTTATTGTTTGACGGAATTAATTGGGAAGTTATGCCAGGTCAATCAGAATATCAAATCGGTCCAGGAGATCCTTTAAAAGTGGCAGATGATTTGATTGTTGCAAGATACTTAATGGATAGGCTTGGAGAGGATTATGGAATTACTGTTTCACTGGCTGCTAAGCCTAAAGAAGGAGATTGGAATGGTGCAGGAGCTCATACAAACTTCTCAACTAAAGCAATGATGCAAAGCAGTGAAGTTTTTGAAGAAGTTCTTGAAAAATTGAAAACTCATCATGAAGAACACATAACAGTTTACGGTGATGGAATAGAAAAAAGATTGACTGGAAAACATGAAACTTGTCCATACACTAAATTCAGGCACGGAGTTTCAGATAGAGGAGCAAGCATAAGGGTCCCGTGGAGAGTTGCTAAAGAAGGTAAAGGATACTTGGAAGATAGAAGACCTTGTGCAAACATAGATCCTTATGTTGTTTTAAGCAGGTTAATTAAAACGATATCTGAATAAGTTTATTAGTTTGCTGTTCGCAGTTCAGGGTTGCAGTGTGGATATACATTCGCCCTCAAACCAAAAACTCTGAACTTCGACTATTGCACTACAATAATTTTTATAAACTTCAGAATTAAAGGTATTAGTATGACCCTCTTTGAGGACTGGTACGGTAATGGGGGTAAAAGTCCAGTCAATAAAAATAAAAAAATTGGTGAATGGAATTTCGAAGGATTCTTCCCAAGACCAAAGGAAGAAGAATCTAAAAATTATCAGTTAGCTGAAAGCTTAAAAAGAATTGGATCTTCAAATAAAAAAGAAAATTTAGAAAAAAAAGTTGAAGTTCCTTCATTAAATCTTAGTTCTTATGAAAAAGAAGGAAAGTTCATGCTTAAAAATTGTTTAACTGATTTAACAAAAGAAGCATTAGATATGTATTACGAAGACTCAAAAAATATAGATAAATGTGATATTCTCCTTCAAGTAACTAGTGATGAATTAATTGATATGATTGATATAAGAACAAGAAGTACAAGAAATATTGTAGATCTTTCATCGAGCGATGGCATGAAAGAACCAATGATTTACACGTATACTAGGTCTGATTTTACAGAAATATCTCCTAAAGAAGCAATTTTTCATGAATTTGATATTTTAACTGCAAAAAAAGATTTTTGTGCTTATGCTTTGATCTTCCAGCCACATATTGAAAGAAGAATTGCAGTATACCAATTAAGAGATGATGATTTTAACATTTTATGTGCTGGAGCAATACTAATTCACCCTAATGGAAAACCTGAATTGGTTGAGTTCAAAAAATTTGATGCTGAGAAATTATAGTGTTGATAATCGAAAAATTATTAAATCAAATAGTTTTTAGTTAACTATGAATCTTGATTTAATCGTGATTAATAATGCGGTTACAGATGTTGTTTATGAAATAAGTCAAGAAATGCTTTTTGATCTGCAGTCTTGCAAGAATTCTATTGAACTTGAAAATAAATTAAAAGACAAAAAACCAATATTTCAATCTCCTGCAGGTTCTCCTGG
>JACRAI010000042.1 GCA_016213425.1 archaeon
CTGGTCCGAACTGTAAGGGAGATTTTTTACTTTGATCTCTTCTCTCTCACACAGGTAATATAAAGCTCTAAATCACCGTTTTCGCTGCAGGTTAACCTAACTTGTGAAAAGTCAGGCATAAACCACCAGGAATTTTCCGGTGTTCCCTCTAAAGTATGGCCTGTTGGCACTAGTTCTATTATGTGTGATTCGGGTATGTCTAAGCGTGGTTCTACAGAACATCTTCCTCCATAACTAATTATTGCTCCATCAGCACAACTTGCTGTAATGTAGGAATTTCTATATTCTTCTGAATGAAGTATTGAAGGCCTGCTGTTGCCGCAATTTGCATTTATTCCAGGATCAGTGTAAGTTAGTACGTTTTCATCTTGCTCTCGTACGCATGTTGCTTTCATCGTTCTATATTCAAGTTGCTTGCCACATTGAGTGCATTGGTTTTCGTCTCGTGGTGGAGGGGCTGGTTGTGGAGCTGAAGAAACTGGTGGACGTGAAGACGCTGTGGGTGAAAGAATTTTTTCTTTAGTCACCAATGCTGCTTTGTTTAAATCTGTAGTAGTCTTTGTAGAAGTAGTGCTTGTTTTTGTGTACGTTGCTTTTGTAAGTACTGCGTGACCTGTTGCTCCACTTTCAAACCAAATCAAGGATAAACCCAACAAAGATACTATTAATAGAGCTCCTAGAACTAAGTGAGTTTCAGATAATTGTTTGCTCTTTTTCAAGATAATTCACCTCAATTTTTTTTGTTATTTTAGTAAAATCAGCTTATCAAATATATAAAACTATTGCTTGTAACTCATCATGAAGAAAGCGCTTGATAGTCTGTTTATGAACTTGAATATTTCTGGTCTTAATTGCTTCTTTTGTAGCAGTTTTACCAGATATGTTTCTAGTTCTCTGCATCTTACTCTGCACTCGTTAAGTGATATGCTTTTTTGTGTTTTAAATCTTACAAATTTTTGTGGAGGTTCTCCTAGTGAATCAATAAACTTTTCCAGTGCTTCTATGTCTTTTTCAGTTATCTCATCTGTTAAGCACTTCTTATCGCATCTTGCAATTTCTCCAGATGTCTGCCATAATTTTTTTTCTATGAACTCTAGAGTTTTTCTATATTTTCCTTTAGAATAGAGATTTGCTAGATCTATTGATGCTTGTAAACTATCTATTTTTCCAAAAAGAACTATTCTGATATCATCTTTTGGTAAAGTTTTGCCTGCCATATCGCAAGTAGTTCCTTTATCTCCTTTTTTAGTATACACTTTTTTCATATCCATTTTTTCTTGTGGAAAATGTAATAAATAATTAATGCGACCAGTGTAGTTACTATTATTACTTCCCAGAAACCTGTTTCTGTGTCTGCTCTAGGTAAACTCGTAAAGTTCATGCCGTATACACTTGTAATTAAAGTTGGAATTGTTACAATAAATGTTAGAGAAGTTAATCTTTTCATAACAGTATTGATATCATTTGAAATTATTGTTAGTTTATTGTTGACTGTTGCTTGATAAAGGGTCATTACATCGCTAAGCATTTCTCTTTGTTTTTCAAGAATCTCCATTTGGTGTTGAAATGTATCATAAGTATCCTCCAGTAAACCGGCGGTTTTTTTTGATATATCTACTGTCAACAATCCCTTTTTTAGTAAAAATACTATTTTTGCGGTTGCCCAGAAACGTCTGCTCATTGCAAACAATTCTCTTTTGAGAATTAGAACCTCGTCTATGCCAGTTAAAACTTTCTGTTCTTTAAATAAAATATTTTTTTCTATGATATTAATTTTTTCTTCAGCTCTTCTTAGAACTTCATAATTATCTTGAACGTCTCTATCTAAGAATTCATAAAGTACTTCACCTATATTTCTGTTTTTTTTGCCTTTTTCATTCATGTAATCAAATATCTCGTCAAAAAAAGCATTAAATTGTTTAAGATCTGTTGGAAGAATTGTAATAAAAATATCTTTTTTTATAATCATGAGAATGTTTGTCTTTTTGATATTGCCATTATCCACATAATAATCTACCATTACAAAAATTAATGGAGTTGTAGAGTATCTTTTTGATCTTACCTCTCTAGAATAATCTCTAAGATACAAATTTTCTATTTCAAAATCTTTAGAAATTCTTGTTTTTTCCTCTTCGTTAGGATTACTTAGAAAAAGCCAAACACATCCTTTATCAACAGATGGAAAGTTAAAATTTTCTCCTCTAGAGATTTTTTTACTCTTGTGATCTATATAAATGTATTTTAACATAAATCCTCTTTTTCATTGTGTTTAGTGTTTGAGGTTTATATATCTAACTATTCAAAAAGTGCTTTAAACAAGTCATGTCTTGGGAGTTCTTTTATTTCTCCTGATTTTAAATTTTCTAATTCTAACTTGCCTATTTTTATTCTTTTTAATTCAAGAACTTCGTGTTTTACTGTTTCAAACATTCTTCTAACTTGTCTTTTTTTTCCTTCGCTGATTGTTATTTCTAATTTTGTATTGTCATTGATTGATAATATTTTTATTTTTGAGGGCAAAGTATGGTACTTGCTTATTTCACCATTTTCTTCTAACTTTATTTCTACTCCTGCTTCTAATTTTCTGATTGATTCTTCGCTAAGTCTTCTTTCAACAACTGTTTCATAAGTTTTAGGTATTTTTTGTTTCGGATTGAGAATTTTATCTCCTAATCTGCCGTCATTTGTTATGATTAAAAGTCCTGTAGTGTTCTTATCCAACCTTCCAACCGGGTAAAAAGCAAACAACTCTTCTTCTTTAACTATTCCTTTCAAAAAAGGAAGAATGTCTTCTTTAGTTGTTAACAATCCTTTAGGCTTATTAAAGATAAAATATTTTCTTTTATCTTCTAACTTTATCTCTCTACCGTCAACAATTATTTGACTTTTTCTAGGATTCGTTTGGTGATGCAAGGAGGTGATTGTTTTACCGTTAACAACTACTTTTTTGCTTCTGGCTAAATCCACTGCATCTTTATTTGATTTAACCAAACCTGCTTCGACAAGTATCTGATAAATCGTTCTTTTCTTGTATTGAGCCATAAAAGTGTAGAAACAAGAAGAGGTATTTATTTGTTTTTGAAGAAATTCTTTTTGAGAATCTGCCAACCTAAATATAATATCCATTTGTTGACAGTTAAATCGACCAAAGGAAGTGAACAGATAATGTTTTTTGTTTTGCAGTCATCTAAATTTATTGAAGGTTATTAATAAGTTAAATAAATAAAAAAACTACTTCATAGTGGTGAAAAATGGAAAGATTTATAAACTGTTGTTATTTTTAGTTCAGTATGGAAGAAGTTGAAATTAATGAGGCAAATAATGCTTAATAAAGTAAATAACGTTCTTAGCAGAATAGAATTAAGAAAGCCCGAAAATAGAAGAATTTTGGAAGCATACACTGAACAAGAAGCAAAAGATTTAGAACAAGTATACACTGTCCTAGAAGTAAGGTTTCCATCACTTAAAGATTACATTGCACGTTTCAGAGATGTTCATGATCCGGTTTCTTTATTTAATGAAGCATGGATTACTTCGAAAGTTATGGGTAATGCAGGAACGATCGTTGACGGTTTAGAAGCTGTCACTGATTCTTTAGCTAATATGTTCAAAGTTAAAAATCCTAAAAATGTTTTCAAGAATTTAAAACAAACTGCAGATCAATTAGAGCCTTTAGGCAAAGCAATAGATAAAGTTGTTGCTTATGAAGAGCCAAGAGCTCTTAATGTTGCTAAATCTGTTAAAGAAATCTCTGAAACATTGAGAATGGATTATGTGAAAGTAGTTCAAAGCAGAGAGTTAAGAGATGCTGTTTGGAGAAAAGTATTCAATGATAAAAGCGCTGCTGAAGCATATATTGAAGGAAGATTGAACTTGACCGGTGAAGTGTGCGACGCAATGAGAGGATTGACTGGAGTAAAAATTACTCTTCCAAAACAAGTTGAAAATTTGTTTCTTAAAATGAAGAAAGTTCCTACAAAACAAGCAATGGACGCATTTAATCAAGCAGTAACAGAATTTTATTCAAAAGAATTTGAACGAATTTATGCTTAATTCAACGCTTTTTTTGCGTACTCTTTTATTTGAACATCTTCATCTTTAGTTTCGCTTATTTTATTTATCAATTTCATTGATTCGGTTGTATTTATTTCTTTCAATGTATCAATCATTTTTTTGACAAGAACAAAATATCCTTCATCTCCTAAAATATTATTCATATTACCATATGCTTGAGTAAAAATGTTGTTTTCTTCAAAACTGCCCGCATTGTAAAATTTATTTATTTCTGCTACAGCTTTGCTTGAAGGAATGTGTTTTAACCCATCTAAGTAAAGCGCAGGCTCTGAAGGCAGATAATTTTGTTCTAAAACATTCACGGTTTTTTCAACAAGATAATTTTCTATGTCAGTCCAATTATTGTTCATATATTTCAAGAAAAATAAGTTGTTACAATCTAAACTGGCTTCGGCAAAAGTTTTGATTTCAATAATGTTTTGATTTTGGCAGGCAATTTTTAATCTGTTTGTTAGTTCTACTTTAACTAGCTCATCAATTGCAGGGTTCTTTTCTTTATCTAACTGTTTCAATAATAACGTAGAGTCAAAAGAATTGAAATCTTCTTTCACTTCATCTTCAAATAAGAAGCTTATCACAGGATAGCTTACTCCTTCAATTACTTGGTTTGAATTTAATACATCAAAATATTTTTTAACAGATTCCTCAGTATTTATCGTGCTTAAGAAAAATAAATATTCTCTAAAACCTATTGATTCGTTTTCCGAAATTAGTCTTTCTTTTAAAGGCTCTATAAGTTCATTTAAAACATTTTCATGTCCTGCTTTTTTAACTCTATTAAGCAAATCTTTGAGAACTTCAGTTTTTATACCCGCTCCCGTTTTAGCCATTCTATTCAAAACTAAATTTGAGAGATGCTTGTCTAAATTGTGATTAAATATTTCTTTTATGTCGGGATTTTTTACTAGAGGAATCAAAAGATAACAATGGTTTACCGCTTCAAAAAGCACTTCTGTTCTTTGAACCTCACCCAAATAATCTAAATAAAGTCTTAAGTGTTTGCTTGCGGTCTGCTCTAGATCTGAGTATTCTTTTTCTTTATCTAAACAAGTGTGATCTAGCAGTGTGAAGGTTTTTTCAAAAAGAGCAGAGCAATATGTATTAAAGCTGTAAAAAAGATATTCATTCATGTGAGCCCAATATTCGGTAAGATCTTTCCCGTAATATTTATCGCTTAAGATCATTTCTTTAAACAAATTATACGCTTTAACTTTTCTTCCTTCATCTTCCAAGGTCATAACTATTTCAAAAAGAGGACCAGTCAGTTCATACTGGTCAGAAGTAATGTTTTTTTCTTTTCCATCGAAAAATTCAAGTATGAAATCGTTCATTTTTTCATAAAACAACTGGTTTTTATTGATTAGATTTTTATCTCCTATATTTTCCAGGATAGTTGAAAATGCTTTTGTATAATTAATAGTGTTTACATAACTTGAACTGTTTAAAGAACTGAAATGTTCATTCAAAATATTGAATAATTTCAGAGATGCTTCTGATCTTTCTTTTTCAGGTAATTTAGGTATTATTGTTGAAAGCCTCCAATAGAATTTTGCATATTTTTGAGGTGGTTGTTTTGCTTCAGTAACATAAGATTCATTGATCAGTTCTTTGTTCAAATCATAAAATATCATTAACTGACTAAAAACTTCTTTAAATGACTGTTCTCTTTCTTTAACTTCATCTTTACTGCTGAAACGTTCAGGTATAGAAACAAGATTATCGGTCAAATATTCTAACAAAAGAAAGAACGCACCATTTCTTAATTGCTCTTGTGGAAGTGTTTGGAGTATTTCATCCAATTTGTAACTGGGAAAATTGTAGTAAACTAAACTGTTACTGAACGTTTTAATGGCTTCTAAATCATTTGTTTTGTATGCTTCAACTAAACCATATAAATCCTTAGTTAACCAGTCTGCTTCTAGTTTTCTTATGTGTTTTACTGGTTCTTCAACAACTTGAACCTCTGGTTTTTTTAATTTTTCAGTGTCAGAAATAATTGGTGCCGAAAGCAAAGCTATTATTGCTGCCAGTTTTGTAGTTCTTTTCATTAAAAGCCGTGTTCCATGATCTTTGGTTTTTTTAGGCCCATAATTTTGAGTACTGTTGGAGCTACATCATACAATGCTCCATTATTAATCTTTTGACATTTTTCAGTAATTATCAAAGGAACTTTATTTGTGCTGTGAGCAGTTAATACTTCTCCGTGTTTTCCTATTTTTTCTTCAGCATTACCATGGTCTGCAGTAACAATTAAACACCAATCATTCTTTTTGCATGCATCATAAATCTGTCCAATACATTGATCAACAATTTCAACCCCTTTGAGAGTAGCATTATAATCCCCTGTATGCCCCACCATATCTGCATTAGCAAAATTAACAAGCAAAAAGTAATGTTTTCCTTTTTTTATTACTTCAACAGCTTTCTTTACAATCTTCAAAGCACTCATTCCAGGAGTTTTATCATAAGTATCAACTTTAGGACTAGGAATTAACAATCTCTCTTCACCTTTGTATATGTGCCCGCTTAAGCCGTTAAAAAAATAAGTTACATGCGCCCATTTTTCTGTTTCTGCAAGCCTGAACTGCTTCAATTTATTTCTACTTAACACTTCACCCAAAGTATCATGAAGATGTATGGGTTCAAAAGCTACTGGAGCTTTGATATCTTTATCATATTGTGTTAAACATACAAAATTAAGTTTTTTCAACTGTTTTCTTTTAAAATGATTAAATTGTCCTTGAACAAACGCTTTAGTCAATTGTCTTGCTCTGTCGCTTCTAAAATTAAAAAATATTATGCTGTCATTTTCTTTAACATTGCAAGCAAGACCTCCAACTATTGAAGGTTTAATGAATTCATCAGTTTCATTTCTTTTGTACGCTTCTTTTACTGCTTCAACTGCGCTATTATAATGAAATCCATTGCAGTTAACCATTGCATCGTAAGCTTTATGCTCTCTATTCCACCTGTTATCTCTATCCATCGCGTAAAAGCGTCCTAGAATTGTTGCAATCTTCCAATCTTTATTGTACGTTTTTAATTTTTTTCCAATTTGATTAACATATTTTAGTGCCTCTTTAGGAAGCGTATCTCTTCCATCAGTTATACAATGAACAAAAACACTTTTCAGCTTGAATATATGCGCCATTTCAAGAAGAGCAAACAAATGATTAATATGAGAATGAACGCCTGCATCACTAATCAATCCCAACAAGTGCAAAGATTTATTTTTTGCATTCTTCATAGCGTTAATTAATACTTGATTTTTAAAAAAAGATTTATCTTTGATACTTTTATGAATTCTAACTAAATCCTGCTCAACTAATCTTCCAGCACCCAAATGAAAATGGACTACTTCACTGTTGCCCATATAATTTGGAAGCAAACCAAC
>JACRAI010000045.1 GCA_016213425.1 archaeon
AATCTTTGACCTTGAGGTCTATGCATATGGGCAGCGATAAATCTATCAAAATCTGTCATTCCAGAACTCACGGTCAGAGTACTACTCATACTCGTTGTCTTCTAATTTCACTCTTTTTAAATCTTTCTATTTGTTACTACTATAAAATAGTGCTTTAATTAAGAATTAAACTAATTTTAAACCTCAATAATCTTTCCTTTCTTCCCAACATTAATCACTTTTGTCTTGCCAATCTTTTCCTCTATACCTTCTGCTTCATGCACATGGCTGCAAAGCAAAATGTCTGGCTTGAAAGTTTCAATTGCCTTTTTTACGCCTTCGCTTCCTGGAAATATATTTGAGAATCTCTCCATTAAAGAGCCAGAAGGATGGACATGAGTTACTAAAATTTTTTTCTTTGCATCCTTGATTCTTTCATAGCCCTTTTTTATCAATTCAAAAATCTCATCTTCTCCAAGCTGGAACAACCCGATATTTGCTCCACCGCATCCAAACAAACCAATGCCTTTGTATTTTATAGAATAACCATGCAAATTAGTTGCACCATAAAGCTCAGCCAGAAAATCAGCTGTTGCAACAGTCTCGTGGTTGCCCGGGATTAAAACAACTTTCTTATGTTTCTTGATAAATGGGCCTATAATCCCTTCAGTAGAGGATTCTGCATAAGTTATATCACCGCATAAAACAACTAAGTCTATATTTTCTTTTTCTGCCTGCTCAGCCAGCTTTTTAGCCTGTGAAGTATCTCCATGAATATCGCCTGCTGCTAAAATCCTTAATGGCTTGTGCTTTGTTTCCATACTTCAGAAGTAAGAATAGGACTTTAAAAAGTTATCCCTCAAAACTATTTAATTTCTCAAATTCAACAATCTGCGACCCAAATAAAAGCACGCTTGATATTGGGTAGATGCACGCGAGCGTGTTCGCGTGCTCACACGCATTTACCCCGCAGTTATTATTACACTATAAACCATTGGTTACAAGTGTCTTCTACAAAAGCGGTTCACTTTTTTCACCTCTACTGCAAAAAGTCGCTCTCGTTTTTTGATTTTTTATTCAATTTATCGTATTTTTACCTTTCTATTATCTTAATTGTTTCAGTCAAATCTATTATCTTGCTTGGCTTGCCTTCTTTTTTGCCTTCGTATAAAACAAAATCAATTCCAGCTTTTATTCCAGAGTCCAAATCTTCCAAAGAAGTCATGTAGTCTTCATTAACCCTATTTACTGATGTTGTGACAACAGGCACATCCGCTTCTGCAACAAGCTTTCTTATCCAATGGTTTGGGATTCTAATTCCTAAAGTGTTTAATCCAGGATTTACCTCTTTTGCAACGCAATTGTTTTTTAATTTAAAAATCAAAGTGTAAGGGCCTGGCAATTTTTCGAGCCATTCTTCAGCTTCTTTCGTAACAATGCAATTCTCTTTAATCCAATCAAATGAAGGTGCAATTACAGAAAACGGGTTTGTTGCTCTTGCTTTTAGCTGCCTGACTTTTCTTACAGCTTTTGAAAGCTCTGCATTGCAGCCAATGCCGTAGATTGTGTCGGTTGGATGGATGAAAACGGCGCCGTTTATTATAGAGTCTATAATTGACTGTTTTTCTAGATTTAACTCTTCAAAATTAAGGATGCGCATGATGCGCGGAAATGAACAATGGTATAAATAGTTTGTGTTAATATTCTTAATTATTTTTTAATTTCTTTTGATATAGGGGTTTCCTCAAAATCTTCTATTTTTTCAAAAACCCATAAGCAGTATTCAATATCATTAATTACTTTAATTTTCGGCCACATTAAATATTTATGGTCAAAAATATTTTCATTCCTCATCTTAGCTAATGTTAGTTGTGCTATCTTTGAAGCACTACCGCTGGCGTATACAAAGAATATTGGATAACCTATACTAATTTTTTTCTGAATTTCATAGTTTATTGTTTCTTCACTACTCTCTCTATGTACGGGTATAGAAATTTGTTCCCATTCATCAAGAATCTTATCAAATTCCATATTAAGTACAATAGGATTAGCTCCTTTATCAAGTTTTAAATCTACAATGTATTTCATTACAGGAACAAGAATTCCAGTGGATGCAAGCTGTATAATTCTTTGCCCTTTTCTTCCATATTTTTTAAAAGATTCATCATATAATTGTTTGGCTCTTTCTCTTTTTCCTTCTTCATTTAATTCAGAAATATAAATACCAACTTTTATCAAGTTAAGAGACCAATGCATACCTAAATATTTTTTAAAAAGAAGATAAAAATCATTTTCTGAAATCTTTTTTAAAGACTCTGACTCTTCAACACTTATTGTTACACCATACTCTTGCTTTAACCAGAATTCTTTTATTTTATTTTTTATTGGTTCAGTAAGACCTTTTGCTATAGCAATTGTAAGTTCAGCAAGAAATTTATTCTCTTCAGGTGGTTCTGACATTTAACACATCCTCATCAGGTTCTAAATATTCAGATATATACTCAGAAATAGTTATTAAGGATGTATTGACTATAACAGTAGAACCTGGAAGTATTGAAGCATTTTTAAACAGAACAGGTCGATTAGAATATCGACATAA
>JACRAI010000044.1 GCA_016213425.1 archaeon
AATACCCCCAGTTCTAAAGAAAAGAATTTTTTTAGTATTTTCTATTGACGCATTTTTTTTAATAGGTAAAAATTTTCCTAAATTGCAAACTAGTTTACGCATAGAATTAAGAAAGATAATTGATTTTTAAGGATTGTTAATTTATCATTTGGTAAACTTTAGTTTTATTCTCAGAATTAAATACTTCCTTTAATTGAGTGTTTAGCTCTTCAATCCAAGGTTGTTCTTGACTTGTATAGTTAGGAATGATTAGTAATAAATCAAATGTTTTGAACTCGTCTCCTCTTAATGAGGGATCAATCCAGGTGTTTTTTGGCTCAAAAGTTATGTTGTACTTTTCAAGTGTTTTCCTATTGTTAGGTGTATCAAATAAAATTAAAGGATCAAATGGGCTTATCGCCCCATTATCATAACTGTATTCTGTAGGAATCCATTCTTCGCTCCACAACAAATACTTGATATTAAATTGTTTGATAAGATCCTGTCTTACTTTGCTATTGTTTCCGTAAAGAATTATTGCAGAAGCCAAAACTCTCTCCTCCATGTCAAGGTAAGGGCTGTTTTGAGCTCTTCTAGTATTAAGAACTTTTCTTCCAGTAAGGGCATTTAAAACAAAGCTCAATTCGTTTGAACTAATAAAAACATCATTTATATTTGTGTTTTTAAGAATAAATTCCTGCAAATCTAAAAATTTTTTAGGAAGTTCTGACCTTGCGGTTTTATACCATTGATTGTCTTCTTTTTCTTTACTGAAATTGTACCAAGCAAGAAGCAGCAATAAAATAATTATGCCCGAATAAACATGTTCTTTTTTGAATCTGATCTTATTCATTAAATAACTAATACTAAATCCAGATAAGAAAATTGCGTTATAAAAAAACAGCATATCATTCACTCTTACAGGATAAAAATCTATTCCTAATAAAGGACGAGTTAAAAAGTAATGGAACAAAATTAAAAAAGAAGATAGATTAAAGATGTAAAGAAAACTGACATGATAACTGTTCTTTTTTGCCAAAAATAAAAGAACAAAACCTATCAAGGCAAATAACGCCGCGATTATAGAGCTAAAATTTTTTAATGAAAAAGAATAATTAAAAAAATAACCCACAATCACATTTTTGACATAGTTTAATTGAACTGAAACATTTGAAAAATCTTCATTATTCCATTCTAAATAGTGATTTGCAGATTTAAGATGATAAACAAAAACTGGCTTGAACCAATACAATTGAGCAATTACCAGCCCTATCAATAAAACAACCAAAACAGGTTTAATTGAGTTCCATTTTAACTCTTTAAAGTATAACGTAAAGATAACTATTAATGCGCTAGCGGCAATAAAACTCACGGGGTGAGCAATTCCTAGAATTCCGTAAATCACTCCTAAAATATATTTATTTTTTTTTCCACTAAAAAAATCGTAAAGGTAAATGTAAAACAAAGGCATTAAAACTAGTTGAGTGAAAACTCCGTACTTAAGTATAATTAGTCTGCTTATTGGAATGTAAAGCAAGGTTAAAATTATTGCAATAAAATCATCAGTAAATATTTTCTTGAGAAGTTTGTATATTAATAAAATAGAAAGAACTGCAGATAAAAAAGATGAATAAATTAAAGCATTCATGGCTTGGAGCCCAGTTATTTTTGCTATAAAAGCAACATATACTGGAAACAAAGGAAGATAACCGGGTAGATTTTCTAAAATATTGTATCCTGCAAACCATTTTCCACCATCTTTAATGTGTTGAACTTGTCCTAATTGATGATAATAATCTCCTCCATAAATTGGTGAAGGCAATTGTTTGAACTCGTTAACAAGAAAGTAAAGATTTATTAGAAATACCAACAAAACTAAAGTTAAGAAGAAATTTGATAGTTTCATTCTATGATTATATTTCTCACCATTTTAATAAAATCTTTAATTGCGTTCAGTTTAGAAGCCCCGCCTCTTGCAGGATAATGAATTTTAACCTGCTTATATTTTAACCTTCTTTTAACACTTCTTTTTGAGAGTGCAGTTATCATATCTAACCCTGTTGGAAGCGTTTCTGGATTTAGCGTTAATAGTTTTTCACGCTTAAATAAACGCATTCCCGAAGTAACATCTATGTATTTTCCAGTCCAAACAAGAAAAAAGTATCTTATTATTGTGTTGCCTATTTTTCTTAGTAGAGGCATTTCATTTTTTTTTCCGCCGAAACGATTTCCAACTACAAAATCTAACTCCTTTTCTTTTAATAATTCCAGCATAGATGAAAAATATTCTGGAGGATAAGTCAAATCTGCATCAAGAAAACCTATGTATTCTGTTTTTGAATTTAAAAAACCTGTAGCTAAAGCTCCACCGTACCCTTTGTTTTGTTGTGTTATAACTGTTAAATTATTGTATCTGTTTTTTAAATTTTTCAATATATTTTCGGTATTATCTTTTGAGCCGTCGTTTACAGCTAAAATTGCGCTTTTAGGCAGGGATTTATTAACTTCTTTTATTGTTTTCTCAATTGATGCTTCTTCATTATAAACCGGAATAACTATTGTCAATTCACTCATTTTTGTTTTAAAAAATCATTTTGTTTTATATAATTAACTGCTCTAAGCACTTCTTCTACACTTATTTCCTGCATACAAGCATATCTATCGGTTTTTCTCAAGCAGTCAGGTGTTCTTCCTTTATCATTAATTATGCAAGGCGAACATGACAAATTTTTGTATATTGCAATATTATTTTTACCATAAGGCTTCCATAACGTCGGGGTAGTTGGACCAAATAATCCTATCGTTTTAACTCCTTGAGCAGCCGCAATATGCATTGGGCCAGTATCAATGCTAATAAATAAATTCATTGTCTTAATTAACTCACAAGTTTCTAATAGAGAAAATTCTCCTGCACTGTTTATTGCGGAACTTTTCATATGTGTAAATATTTGCTCTATTTTACTTTTTTCATTTTTTGAACCAACAAAAATTACTTGATAGTTTTGTTCTGAAAGATTGTCTGCCAGTTCTGCCCATTTTTTGTCATCCCAAATTCTTGTTTTAGAAGCGGATTCTGCAGTTCCAACACAAAGTCCAACAATTTTTTTGTTTATTTTTTTTGAAAAAATATCGATTTTTGCCTCGTCTTGCTTGCTTGAATTAATAGGGATCAGTTTATCATAATTAACTGTGAATCCTAGAGCTCTGATCATATCTAGATAGTTTTGAACCATGTGCTGTTTTTTATCATGATCAACTTGAACATCATACAATATAGATCGATGTTGGTTTGAGAATCCTATTTTTGTTTTTCCCATCCAAAAAGAGAGCAATGCGGAAATATTCAAGTACGGTTCTGTGTCGAATGCTAAATCATATTGTCTGAATAAAGATAATAGTTGTAAGTAATTGTTTGATTCAAAAAGAAGAATTCTTTTTATATCTTTGTTATGCTTGAAAATTTCTTGATTTCTTTTTCTTGCCAATATATCTATTTCAGAGTTAGGAAATTTTTCTCTCAACGCGTTTATTAAAGGTAAGGTTACAACAGAGTCCCCCACTGCCCAGAGTTTTATTAACAAAATTTTTTTGACATCTTTGTTTTTAGAAAAAAACACACTAAAAACACTTAAAAAATAACAAAGAGGAATTCCTATAATTTTGTCAACGCTCTTGTACAAATCGATTTTCATTTTTTTCTAAGAGACAACTCTCTAACTAGCTCTGTTATTTCTTGCTCGATTTTGTCTTGTTTCACATACATTCTGAAAATTAAATAGAATAATAAAATTATGCTCAAATAAATAACTAAATCAACAGGCCTTTCTATCCCAATTTTAAAAGAGACCAGTCCTGCCAATTCAGGATTTAATGCTAACAAAGACACGCCAAGCCAGATTATACTCCAAAAAATAAATTCAGAAGTGTTGAGTTTGTTGTCTTTAAATCTAAGGATAGCTCTGCTCCATGCAAATAGTGCAAAAACAAGTATTATTACACTTATTGCTTGGATCATTATCTTAAGAACCTCCTAAAAAACATTCGGTATAATATCTTGAAAGCATCCCAAGATCTTTGACCGTGATTTAAAGAATACTGCGTATACTTTATAGTTACAGGCACCTCTTTGTAAACTAACTTATTTTTGCTTATTTGTTCGAGAATTTCTGAAGCATGCTCCATTCTATCTGCGGTCAAATTTATTTTTTGAGCAGCAGTTCTAGAGAAAGCTCTCAATCCATTATGTGAGTCTGTCAAATTTAGCCCATACATTCTTGAAAGTAAAATAGCCCCCCCTCTTAAAAAAAGACGTCTTATAAATGGCGCATTTGTTGTGTTTTCTAAAAATCTGCTTCCAATACAAATTTCAGCTTCATTATTTAATATCGGAGCCGTTAATTTAGAGATATCTTCAGGCAGGTGTTGTCCATCAGAGTCAAAAGTTACTATTACATCTGCATTTTTGGATAAGCAATGTTTTATTCCTGTTTTTAATGCAGCTCCTTGTCCTCTATTTATTGCGTGAACTAGAACTTCTGCCCCTGCATTTTGAGCAATTTCTGCTGTTTTGTCTTGACTGCCATCATCTACAACAATAAGATTGTTATAATTTTTATTCTTTAATTCCTTAATTACGTCACCTATTTTTTTTTCCTCATTAAATGCAGGTATTACAACGAAAGTATTCATGTTATATTGTCTTTATTTTTTCATTAAAAAGCTTATGGATCTATGTTTGGTTTGGAGTTATTGGTTCGGGGTTTGTAGTAAATGCGAACCGTAAACCAGCTATTCAGTTATTTTTTCTACTTTTAATTTAAAATATATTGTTTCATTGCCGAACTTTTTTTGGGCTTCTTCAGGCAGCGGAGCGCCAGCAATATTTAGAGTTAATATTGCTTCTTCACCTTTTTTTATTCCAAGAAGAGAATTATATATGTCTTTTTGCATATTCTCATTCATTTGTAAATTTGCTGGTTTAGTTTTGTAATCTTCGAATTTTGAATCTTTGGTTATGTTTTTCTCTCTCCAATCTTGTATAGATGAGTCCAAAACCGTGCCTTTTTCAGTCCACATTAAGTAGTTTACTGAAACAGTTGAACCGGTAGTTACTTGCTCTTTTTCTACAGTTCCATCTAAAGTGTTTGTTTGAGTTCCTTTCCAATCAACTTCCCAAACATATATTTTACCTTGTAATACTTGATTTGTCTCTTTTACTAGTTTGAAATGTTTTAATCCGTGTCCTCTTAAAAAGAACAGTCTTGTGAACATACTTCCTGCTAAAGGTGTTTGTGCAACGATGCTTTCATAATTACCTCCTTTTTTAATTAATACTGCATCTATACCTGTTTTTTGATCAGAAATTTTGTCTTGCCAGGCGCCTTTTGTATCTATGTAGTGTATGCCTTCTACGGGTATTGCTTGATTTTGATCAACTAAAAAGTAGGGTGTTTCATTTATTAGTACTAATCCATTGCTGCAGCCAACATCTTTGTCTTTTGTCTCGCAGCTAACCATGGGGTCTTCTTGGCCTACATAAGAATCCCAGTCTCCTATCCAAGAGTTTGCGTTTTTTTCAGCTTCTTCTCCATTCTTGATTTTGCTTAATTTATCATAAAGAGTGCTTGCTTCTGTTTCTGGGATTTTATACTCTTCTTTAAGATAATCAATTACTTCTTTTTTCGAATCTGTTCTGTGATTTGTCCACAAATCTGACTTAATAAAGTCCCAATTTCCAAAGTGAGCCCAAACACCCGCTTTACTTATCATGTCTGCAGAAGCAATCAAGAATGCTTGTGGTGGTTCGCAATGCGTGTAAGATAGAATTTTTTCAGTTTCTTCTTCAGTGAAATCTTTCATCATTAAAACTTCTTTTGCATCATCCTTGTTTAATGTAATTATTTTATAGAGTGTATTTACTGATTTAGGAGTGCTATTAAGTTTTTTGTTCACTTCTTCAAAAGCGTTGTTGCTTCCGCAGTCTAGCATTCTTAAAATTCCTATGGCTTCATCTTCATTATTTGATAAAAGCAGTTTTCCAACCCAGTGAGCCATTGGTGAATTTTGTGACGCTCCGTCAAAAGTTACAGCTCTATCTGCTATGTACTTAAAGTGATGACCGAAATCCCACCAACTAGTAATTATTGCGCTTTCATTGCTGTTATCCTTAATATAATTAAGTGCATCCCACCATCCATCATTAACTATTGGTAGTTCGCCAGCATATTTAGGCATATCTCCAAATATCGACTTGTAAGAAGCATTCACCGGAGAGACATAAAGAGATAGAATGATTAAGAGCAGAATAATTTGAGGTATTAATTTAGGAACTTTCAAGTATTTTTTAGACAGATTGGATAAAGAATGGATAACTGAAGAAGCACCTATTCCGAATAACATACTCATTGCAGGTATAAATAGCAACAAGAATCTTGTTCCCTTTGTGCTGGCATAAAGTGTTACTATAAACCAAATAACCAAATAAAAAGAACCTAAAATTGTTTTTGATTCGTGCTTTATTAATAAAATGGCTGCGCCAAAGATTGAAAGCAGCAATAAAAATATACCTACACCTTCAAGTGTTCCTATTATTGATTGCTCACTAAGTTCGGCAACAGTAGTGTAAACATTAGGCCATAAACCTGATGAAACAGAATCTTTTATGCTTGTGAAATTAAATGGTGCTGAAAGAACAGAAAAAAATGTCGAAGGATGTGCAAACACAAAACTTACAAAAATAAATGTAAGCAGCAAGAAAATAATTGTTACTTTAGTGATGTTTTTTATTTCTTCAGTTGTTTTTCTATAAATAAAATATTTGTACGCAACAGTTACTGCTGCGCTTCCTAATAATAAGTAAAATGTAAACCACCAACCCAACCAGGTTCTTGAGAATATTGCAAGTGATAATGCGCTTAGACCTGCAAGAATTATTTTGTTTTTGACTTCTTTTGCAATAACTGCTTCAAAAAACAGCCAAGAAACTAATAAAGGGAAAAATACATTGTAAAAATCTGTATCCGCGTATCCCCAGGAAGTTCTGGATAAAAACATGAAATGCACTAGCAATAAATTTGAAGCAAGAAATGCGCCTAAGTTATTGCTTATTCTTCTTGTCAAAAAAAATATTGGAAATAATGACAGTAAAGTAAATAATACTGGAAGGTATGATGTTGTGTAGAGTATATGAATATTGCTGTTGAAGAAACTAACTAATTTATAGAAATATGCAATGACCAGAACATGTATTTTAGTCTGCAAATCTGCATCTCTACCTATTGGTGCTATTGCATGATAATCCCAAGGAATGCCGTCCTTTGTTGAATCTCCAAAAGAGCCGTGATCTAAATAATTTTCTGCATATCTGACATAGTTGTAAGGATCTATATCGGGCATGTAAGGATAACTTTTTCCTTTGTACTCAAATTTATACTGTTCTTTTAACGCGTTTGTCTGGTCTGTTATAACTGATTTATATTCTTCTTGATTATCTTTTTTCCATGTTTTTATTCCTTCTTTGATTAGTTCATTTTTCTTTTCTTCAGATAGATGAGGCCATTTATTATTTATTTCAGAAGAAACTTGAGATTCTACTAATCTGTCTACATTTGAAGCAACTATTCCATCAATTGCAGGCATTTCTTTTGCTTGAAGTCTCATCCAAATTCCTCCCCAAGGAAGGAACCCTGCGTTAGGAAGAAATTGAAGTAATATTAGAAGTAATAAAACGCATAATGTTTTGTTTTGTTTAATGAAGTTTAATTGTGCTGAAAAATATTTGCTTAATTTATCTTTTTTTGTATAATCTTTTATAAAATTCAATATCTTAGAAAAATCAACTTCTAAAGCAACCTCTTTTTCATTCCCCGTTTCCCCTGTATTATTCTCTCTTTTTTCTTCCAATCAAATCATCCTAGGTAGGTAGTTTCGTTTTCTTTTTAAGTTTTTGCATTGTGCCTGTAGCACAAAACTTAATTAATGTGAAATACATCAAATCAGTATAAACTATTTTATTTCGTTGATCATAACTTTTGACTTAAAATATTTTCAACGCGTATTTTATCAAGCTAGGTTTTTTAAACAATATTTTAGGCAGTAAATATTTTATGTTATCTCTTGTTTCTGTTTCTAGCACTTCTTTTATTGAAGGAGTGTTTAACATACTGATGAATTCATCCCAATCTTTTTCTTTAAACTTGTCAAGAAATTTTCTAGTCATTAAATGAGCAAATAATTCAAATCCTAATTTTCTTCTCCAAGAAAATTTTTTGTTATTTATGATTGAGTTTGCAACTAATTGTGACGACACAAAACTTTGAATTATACTTCCTCCGGTTGTTGCTTTTACCATTCCTGCTGCATCACCCACTAAATAAATTTGCATGCTTCCGTTTTTTTTATACGTTTTAACAAAAGGATTGTGTAGAGGAATTAATGCGCCGTCTTGAGAGAGTACTTTACATTCAAATTTTTTTAAAAACCTGTTGAATACTGCTCCTTGGTGAGGATGTGACATGCTTCCAACTTCCATCTGCCCGTCTCCGTGAGGTACTGCCCACGCAAAACAGCCATAATTAGGATAAACTTCTATTGCATTATCATGCTCTTTTTCCACTATTGCTTTTGCTCCAACAAAATAATTTTTGTTTGTAGAAAGTCCTGTTAATTTTGCAACTGTGCTGTTGAATCCATCTGCGCCTATTAAGTGTGTAGTAGGTATTTCTTTTGAGTTTACAGTGATGGAGTTGTTGTTGATTTTTTCAAGTACTGCTGGTTGGAGTATTTTCACCCCTTTTTTTTCTACTTCTTTAGTAAGGTATTCATTTAACAGCTCTCTCTCGCAAACAGTGTCTGGTTTTTTAAAATTGAGCTCTAACACTTGATTATTTGGAGAATAAATTCTGAACTTATTAACTTTAGATTTTATAACGTGGTTTGGAATTTTTATTAATTCATCTTTTGCATAAGTTAGTATTCCTGAACATGCTTTTTTGAAATGAGGTTTTTTTTCTATTAGAGTTATGTTTTCTGGATCTATTTTTTCTGCTAACTTTAATGCTGAAGAAGTTCCTGCAACTCCTCCACCGATTATAGATACCTTCATTTTTGCGCCTCAAAAAGGAAGACTACAAATGTTAGTGAGTTTGTGTTCATTTTTTTAAGAATACTATTAATCCTTTTTTAACCTTTCCCAAACATAAATCTATTGCTACTCTCAAATAATAACAAATTCGAAAGATTTAAATAATACTCCAAGCTTCACTACTCAAAAATAGCGATTGGGGGTTTTTAACAAATGAAAATTACTGCTGACAATTTTATGGGGTTTCTTAACTATATTAGAATGCCTAACATGATAAAACTGCCTTTAGTTTTCGGACTAACAGCAGTAGGTCTTAACGCAGTAGGTTACGGACCTAAATTTAACATTCATGAAAATCTTCCTGCAAAAATTTTAAAACAAGAAAACATACAGCCTGCAGAGGAACAAAACAATGATGCAACAGCAGACAAAACAACTCCAGTTCCAACAGACCCCACACT
>JACRAI010000046.1 GCA_016213425.1 archaeon
ACTGGAGGTTTAGTGGACATATAACAATATTTGCAATCGTTAATCTGGCAAGACCAACTGTAAAAAAGAGCTCTTTCAAAATGAGTTGTTGCAGGAAAATTTTCTAAAAAGACTTTATTTGCTTGTTCTATTACTTGATTAAGTTCGTCCATTCGAGTGTAAAACATAATTTAATTTAAAAAGGTATTGTGAGATTAGTTTGGAGTGAAAGTTTGAGGTTCGGAGTTTTTGGTGTGAGGTACCTGCAAACTTTTAGCCACGGACTGCAAACCACAAACTAAGCTTTTTTGTATTGCGAAAAATTAATGACGAACAAGAATAAAAAAGGTGGACAGCTTACCGAATTTCCCCCGTAGTGGAGTACATATCGATACGGAAGAGTGCTTGACTTCTGTGTTCGAATGAGAACAGGTAGAACCACTCCCCTATGACCGTCCAAACCTAAAGAAGTGTGGTTGGTTTTTAAAGCTTTCGGTCAATAAAAATTCTAAACCACAACTCAACACTTAACAAAGACCATATTCTTGCTGCGTTAACTCGGTCAAACAAATAGTCAGTTTTTCTTTTGCAGTGTTTATCTAACAATTTTTTAACTTCTTTCGGATTAAAAACTCCTCTGTTTTGTGCTTTCTCGCTTAACAAAATATCATAAACATATTCTTTGAGCTCTTTTCTAAGCCATAAAGAAAATGGTGTTGGAAATCCTCTTTTTTGTTGCTCGAAAAAGATGTCAGGTAGCTTGCCTTTCATTGCATCTTTTATGATTCTTTTAAGCTTCATTCCTCTTAATCTGGTTTCTGGATGGAGGGAAAATCCGAAATTTACTATATTAAGATCGCATATTGGAAGTCTGCCTTCAATCGAGTTTGCCATGCTCATTTTATCCTCAACTATCATTAATGAAGGAAGATAGTTTCTGAAATAAATCTGCTGTACTCGAGTTAATTCATCTATGTCTTCGTCAATTATTTTTTCAAAAGAACTTAACGGCTTGAATTCTTTTGTTTGTTCATAAAATTCTTCAGTTAATATTTTTCTTCTCTGTTTTTTATTAAAAATTATAAAATGCCCGTAAGCAGCGTCTTTATCGAATAGTAAGGGGTATACAATGAAATAACCAAAGCGCAAAAATTCTTCTCCTTTAAGAGTTGTTAGTGCTTTAAAAAATGAGAAAGGTTTTTTTTTCATTAAACTTTTTAATAGATAACTCAAATAAACTGGGTAGCCTAAAAATAGCTCATCTCCTCCATGCCCTGTAAGAACAACTTTAACATGTTTAGATGCATATTTTGCTATGTGATAATTTGATATTAACGATAATCCTGTTTTTGGTTCATCTAAATGATAAATTATTTTCTCAACAGCCTTCAGAACTTCTTGAGGTGTTATTAATACATCGTGTTGTTGTACATTTATTTTTTCAGCTAATTTTTTCACACAAGTAACTTCATCGTAAAAAGCACCTTCATTGAACTTACCTGTGAATGTGTGCATGTTTTTATTATATTTTGAAGCGAAATAAGTTACGCTTGAAGAATCAAATCCGCTGCTAGTATAAGCACCTACAGGAACATCAGACATTAAATGTTCTTTTACAGAATTCTCAAATCTTTTGCTAAACTCTTCAACACAATCATCTGGAGTGTTAAATTCATACTTCTCTTTCCAATACTTAACTTTTTTTATCTTGTCGTCTTCATAAATTAAATATTCACCGGGTAAAATTAATTTTATATCATTAAAAAAAGTTTTTTCTCCTACTGAGTTTTGAAATGCCAAATACTCAATAATCGCTTCTTTGTTTGCTTCCCTTATTATGTTATGTTCAAGAATTGCCTTTATTTCTGAAGCGAAAATCAGTTTTTCATCTTTAAAATAATAATAAATTGGCTTAATTCCTATGTGATCTCTTGCAATGAATAATTTTTTCTTTTTTTTATCATAAATACAAAACGCAAACATTCCTCTAAGTTTTTCAACTACTCTTTCTCCCCATTCTTCATAACCATGAATTATTACTTCTGTATCTGTGCTGCTTAGAAAAATATGATTCTTTTTCAGCAGTTCTTTTTTTAATTCTTGAAAATTGTAAATTTCTCCATTGTAAGATATCCAAACAGTTTTGTCTTCATTATGCATAGGTTGTTTTCCATTCTCGCT
>JACRAI010000047.1 GCA_016213425.1 archaeon
CTTCGTTAAAATTTTCTAAGTTGTACTTAGCACAAATATGGCCAAACGCATAATTAGTATTTCTTCTAACTTTCTCAAATTGTTCATGAATGTGCAAGCCACCTAAGCCCATTACAATTATTTGGTTTGAAGTTTGAAGTTTAGGGTTCGCATTTTTGGGTTCGTTGGAAGTAGTTAATTTCACTATGCATTCTGCAATTATTCTTCCTGCTTCTTGATTTGTCCATTCTTTTTCTGTGCTTCCAATTTCTATAAATATGGTGGGTTTCTCTAAGTAAGGCCCATGATGAGTTGCTTCTTGAGCAACAGCAAAATCTTTCAAAGTATTAATTTCATCAAGAATCAAAAGAGCTCTTTTCATCAAGATAGCATCAGTTGATATAAGAGTTCCAGGCTTTCCTCCTAAGTCTGCAGAACCCCAATTCCCAATAGGATGAACTGTTAATGAAGGGATTCCTGATTTAGAAGAATGAGTTGTTGCAAAAATAAAAAAATCCGCATCAATCTCACGATCGATATTTTCATTATACACGCATTTATTTAAAGCTAGATAGATCTTAGCATTCTCAAACTGGTAAACGGGCTTGTTATTAAATCTCTCTCCAGAATCTTTAAAATCTAATTTCAGCAGCTTATCTAGAATATTCTCTCCAGCAAGATCCGGTGAAATGATAATTGCGAACTTCATGAAATGAATTTATCGGACTCGTTTAAAAAGGTTTAGAAAAGAACACAAATATTTTAATATCTTCAAGCTTTAAGAAAAGACTTCAAGTCTTTTGTGTCTTTGTTTTTATTTGCTTTCCTGGTCTTTTCTTCTTTACTAAAATAAGCGTGAACAACATTCAAAACTGCTTTCGCCTTTTCTTGTTCTGCCACACTATCTATATTACTTGCGTAAGAATGAAACAATTCTGAATCCGCCATATTTGTTACTGTGGTTGAATAAGAGAATCCTCTAGGATGAAGAAGGTGTCCTCTTGGAGGTGAATCTTCTTCGTAATGCTTAACGGTTATTTTATAATTTCCAAAAGGAAGCGAAACCATTCCCGAATAAATAGTCGTATCCCCACTAAAACTCTTACCCCATGAACTAACTAACTCACTTAATTTAACTACGTCTTCAATATTTAACTGATCATTATTTGTCATGTTATTGTTGAAACAAGTGCTATTATAAAAAAGTTATCAAAGATGTTTTTAAACAAATAATTTTATTATTCAGAACACACTCTCACTGGACACCTCTTAAATCAAGAATTCTTCATTTAAACCGCCTCAAACCCCAAACTATGAACCATAAACCACTCCACTGGACACTGGACATTAACGCATAAGGTATTTAAATGAAAGTGGCAAAAAATCAGATGATGGAAGAAAAAAATAGCTTAGCGGTATTTCAAGATAAGAAAATAAGAAATATTTGGTTTAACGAAGAATGGTGGTTTTCTCTCGAAGATGTTGTTTTTGCCTTAACAGATTCTAGAGATCCTAAGCAATATATTCAGAAAATGAAACAAAGAGATAACTCTCTGGACAAAGGGTGGGTACAAATTGTACGTACCCTTCTGATGCAAACTTTTGGAGGAGCGCAATCAGTAAATTGTATAAATACCGAAGGAGCATTCAGAATCATCCAATCAATACCATCACCAAAAGCAGAACCATTCAAGTTATGGTTGGCTAAAGAAGGGGGAGAAGTGGCGGGCAATGCTAGAGAAGACTTAGAAAAACGAAGCGGTAAAAAAGTTGTTACAAGAGAAAACTATTTAGCACAACCTGAAAAGACTAAAAGATTGGAAGCAAAGAAATGAATCAAGTATTTAAACAAAAATATCTAAATTTGTAAAAATGATAGAACTTATCAACGAGAACACAATAAAGTTAAGCAAAGAAATCAACGATTTGGATAAATTTGTCTTTGACTTTGTTGATATTTTAAAGAAACATACAAATTACATAATTATTAGTGGTTTTATTTCTATTTTGTTTGGAAGATCTAGAGGTACAGAGGATGTTGATATACTCATTCCAGAAGTCAGTAAAACTGAATGGACAAAAATAAATAATGAATTATTCAAAAAATTTGAGTGTCTTAATTGTAATACTTCTGAAGAGACTTATAACTATTTGGCAGATGGTTTATCTGTGAGATTTGCAAGAAAAGGAGAGATCATTCCTAATATGGAATTAAAATTTGCTAAATATGATATTGATAATTTGTCCTTAAAAGACAAAATAAAAGTTATAATAGCCAATCACGAGTTATTTATAGGCCCAATAGAATTGCAGATTGTTTACAAAAAGAAGATTCTCAAATCAGATAAAGATTTAGAGGATGCCAAACATTTAGAAATAGTACTGAAAGATCAAATAAGTCAAGAAAAAATTAAATATTATGATGCATTAGTCAAAGAATTATGGAAAAAGCGTTAAATAGGAAGCAAAGAATGGATTTTGTTGAGCAATGGGCGAATTATGTTAGAGAAAACAAAGACTGGAGCAGTCAACAAGCCAGACTTATTAATTCTATGCTCGATAATTCTAAAAAAAGTTTGTTAAGCAAAAAAGAATATTTAGAAATTAAGAATAAAGTGTAAAATGCTAATTAATTTCACGCCAAGGTTATACCAGGAAACAATATTGCATACCTGCACTAGAAATAACACTTTGGTTGTGCTTCCTACAGGAATGGGAAAAACCGGAATTGCCTTAATGCTTGCAGTTCATAGATTAAAAGTTCATCCTAATAACAAGATCTTATTTCTTTCACCAACCAAACCTTTAGTTGAACAGCATTATAACACTTTCAGGAAGCATATTGAATTAGAGGAAGAAAAATTTGCTTTATTTACTGGTAGTGTTAAACCAGAAAAAAGACATGAGTTATGGAATGCTGCGCAATTTATATTTTCAACACCTCAAGGTTTAGAAAATGACATCATAAGCAGCAAGATTGATTTGAAAAATGTCAGTTTGTGTGTATTTGATGAAGCACACAGAGCTGTTGGGGATTATGCGTACGTCTTTATCGCTAAACAATACAACAAAAAAGCAGATTTCCCCCGCGTTCTAGCATTAACAGCAAGCCCCGGAGATGATTTAGAAAAAATAACAGAATTATGCAGTTGTTTAGATATCGAGCAAGTAGAAATAAGAACAGACGAAGATCCAGATGTTAAGCCTTACGTTCAAGAGTTGGAAGCAAAGTATATCAATTTAGATTTACCTTTAGAATTTTTACAAGTAAAAAAATTCTTGGACGACTGCTACACTTCAAAGCTAGAGCAAGTAAAAAAATACGGTTTTGCAAATAGAACCACTATTAACAAAAGTGAATTATTAAGCTTGCAGTCACAACTAGTTGCTCGAATGAATCAAGAGAAAGATTTTGACATGATGAAAAGCGTCTCGTTAATTGCTGAAGCATTGAAAGTTCAGCATGCGCTGGAAATGCTTGAAACACAAGGAATGCACCAATTAAAAAATTATTTGGAGCAATTAGAAGAAGAAAGCTACAAAACAAAAACTAAAGCAGTAAAAAATTTAGTTAATGATCTTAACTTCCGAAGCGCGTTAATAAGCGCGAAAAATTTGAGCGATCAAGGATTGAAACATCCAAAACAAACAAAAGTTGTAGAAATAATAAAAAAAGAAGTTAAAGAAAATAATAAAGTTAAAATAATTTTGTTCACGCAATATCGAGACACGGGAAATTTAATTAAGAAAGAACTCGATAAAGAAAATATTCTTTCAGAATTATTTGTAGGGCAAGCAAGAAGAAAAGATAAAAAAGGTTTAAGCCAAAAAGAACAAGCAGCACTTATAGAGCAATTCAAGGATGGAGTTTTCAACATATTAATAGCAACAAGTGTTGCAGAAGAAGGATTGGATATTCCAAGTGTTGACTTAGTAGTATTTTACGAGCCAATACCTTCAGCAATTAGAAGCATTCAAAGGAGAGGAAGAACGGGAAGACAAGAAAAAGGCAGGTTAATAGTTCTCATAGCTAAAGGAACAAGAGATGAAGGATATAGGTGGAGCGCGCATCATAAAGAAAAAAGAATGAATACAATTCTGCAAAACTTAAAGACAAAACTTAGACTGCCGCAAAAAGAAAAAAATATTTATGATTATGAAACAAAAGAAAAACCTACAATAATTGCAGATTATAGAGAAAAAGGAAGCGAAGTATTGAAAAATTTAATGGACAGGTCAGAATTAACGCTTCAACAATTGTCCCATGGAGACTATATTCTAAGTCCCAGTGTGGGAATAGAACTTAAAAAAAAAGATGATTTTGTGAATAGCATTATAGACGGCAGATTGCTGGAACAATTAAAAAATTTAAGAAACCAATTTCAAAAACCAATCCTAATACTGGAAGGAGACAAAGACATATATAGTATAAGGAACATTCACCCCAACGCAGTTAGAGGCATGCTTGCAACAATCGCTGCAGGATTTGGAATACCGATAATCTACACTAGCAATAGTAAAGAAACTGGTGAAATGCTTTTAACTATTGCCAGAAGAGAGCAAGAACAAGAAGGTAAATATTTTCATCCTCATTCTGAAAAACAATTAAGCGATTTGAAAACACAACAGGAATATATTGTTTCATCATTGCCAAATATAGGGCCTCAAATAGGTAAATCATTGTTAAATCACTTCAAAACAATAAAAAAAATATTTAGTGCGAGCGAAGAAGAATTAAAACAAGTAGATGGCGTAGGAGAAAAAACTGCAAAAAATATAAAAGAAGTAAGCGAGAAAGAGTATGAAAAATAACACTTTTTCGAAAAACATGAAATGTCAAGAATGTAATATCTAATTAAAGAAGTTAAAGTGAAAATACAAGATGCGGATAGTGATGTTATTAGCTACCAATGTGATAAATGTGGTAATTTTGATTTTGAAGAAACTTCAATAAAAAAAGCCATAACAGAAATAAAGGTTAAAAAAGAATCATTCTAACAGATCTTCAATTTCTTCAAAACCTTTAGTAACCGTACTGAGATCTTCTACAACTTCTGATTGTTTCTTAACTGCTTCTTCTCGAGTTTTTGGAACTGGCTCTTGAGCTAAGTCTTTCTTTTCATTTTGATTGCCCGATATTTCTTTTTGTTGAGAAACACAGCCAATAATGAATAATAACAATACTGCTAGAACAATGAATTTTTTCATATTGCCTCTAATAATTTTTTCACTGTTTCTTTCATTGCTAACTTGAAATTTTGAATTCTTTCTTTTACTAAAGGATATACTTTTTCGGGGCTATCTATGTTTTCTTTAACACTTAATTTTAAGCCATCCAATTGTTGACTTAATTCATTAATTTTTTTTGCTGCTTGAAAGAAAACATTAGCTTTTTCTATTTGGTCATTCTGCGCATAATAAACTCCTATAACGTCAAGTCTTTTTGCTGATTGATCGAGACCGATTTTTGTTTCTTCTAATTTAATTACAATCCCTAATAATTTTGTTGTTTGATCTTCAGCTTCTTTTTGAGGCGCTGGAATGCCAGATTCAGATTTAGCAGGTTGTGCCGGAGCTTGTTCTGTAAATCCTCCTTGAACTGGTTCTGCACGCGTTGCAGTTTCTGAAACTTTCTCAATTTTTTGAACGGGAGCTGCTGAAGTAGACTCTCGAGATACGACTGGTTTTTGAACTTCTGGTTTTGTTGGGGGGGTGATTTTAGGAACATAAGGTTCGTAAGATTCAGAATTATCTTCACATTTATCCTCGCAAATATCTTCAATATGGTCTTGCTCACATTCCTCCGGCATTTTAAAATTTGGATTTATTTCTTGAGTAAAAACACAACGTTTAGAGCTTACACATGCACCAATACACGCATTAATCTTTTCATCCTTTTCTTCGACTTCGGTCTCGTCATCATCTGCATCTTCCTCTTCACTTTCTTCTTTATCATCTTCAATTTTATCAATTACTTTTGTTTCTTCTGTATACGTTATTAAACCGACACTAGGATGTAAACCTAAAATGTAATATAAGTATACTTCAGCAGAATCTAAATTAAGCTTATTATTTTCCGGATTTACAACATAAATAATATCATCTTTTGAAATCCAAGCAAAAGTATTGTCTGTGCCATCAGAATTAAGCTTTGTGTCCTTTCTTGTATAAACTATTTGTTCCTCTTTACCTTGAAATAATCTTTTACTGTCCGGACTTACTAAAAAATCCTTAATGACTATTGCAACATAACCTCGATCTAGAACAAATTCTTGATAAAACAATTTTTTAGCTAAATTACTGTTTACAGCTTTAATAGCAATAACTGATGTTTGTAGCGAAGCATATCCTCTTTGATAGACTACTGAGTATTTCTGTAAATCTTGATTTTCATAATATCCTTTCTTAACTAAATTTAAAGTGCCTTCATATTGATTCAATATTAAGTATTTTCTGTGATCTTCTTTTGGTGTGTATTTACCATCAAATTCTCCTTTTTGTACATCAACGAACAAATCGGCAAAAACACTTAAAGAAAGAACCGACAACAAAAATAGAATTAAGATTAATTTCTTCATGATATTTTAGTTAATTAGTTTCTCTTTTTAAAAACTGTGTTTTATTATTATCTTAATAAGGAATTTTTACTCCCCTTTCTTCTTTTCGTTCGCAAAAACACTAATAATGTATTTCTTATTTATTTTTCCTTTATTGAATTGTTTCTTGAAATTATCTCCACTCGCCAGGACTATTCGTTCTAAATCAACAAAATTTCCTTTCTCACCAACCAATTTGGCATATACTTCAAAGAAATCTGCTTTAGCACTTTCTTTGGGATCTATTGAGTGGTAAAATCTTGCGTCAACTAATAAAAAAACATCACTTCCTTTGTATTCATCAAAATCAGACATAATTAATAAACATTAGATTTTAAACTTTAATAACTTTTCGAAAAAATGAATGCATCAGAATTTTTGTTTGTGCTTGATAATTTCTGTTGTTGCTTCTTGCGCCAGATTGTTTATCTACATGTTAAAAAATATGTGGCAGCTAACGCTGCAAGTTAATAAACGATTATTGTAATTCTCTAATGCGCCTAGCTTGCTGTGGCCTGCTGAATCATTGTGCTTGCAAGATATCCTTCCGTTTTGTCAATTCGCAGTGGAACTGCCAAGAATCATTTTATTACAATGAACTATTAAGCACACTCTTAAAAAACAAAAAAATGAATCTCCAAAATAAAAACCAAAGAAAAAAGATATTTCTTTTAGGTGCGACAAAATTAGAATTTCATTGCTTTAAGTCTTTTAGCTCGCTCAGAAGTTGAAGGATGAGTGGAAAACAAATTAACTAATGCTTGACCTCTGAATGGGTTAACAATAAACAATCCCCCTGTTGCGCTGTTGCCCTTTAGTGGAAGAAGATTTGCGGCAGTTTCTAATTTGTGCAAAGCACTAGCTAAAGGCAAACCAGCATTGCAATATTTTGCTCCACTTTCATCAGCTAAAAATTCACGACTTCTTGAAAGAGCTAATTGAAGCAAAGCTGCAACAATAGGAGTTAGAACGACTAAAACTAAAAAAGAAATAATATCGCTTCCACCTCTATCATTATCTCTACTTCCAAAACCACCAAATAATGCCGCCCAATGAGCCATGTAAGCAATATAAGAAATCACGCTAGCAATTGTTGCAGCAATAGTAGTAATTAATGTATCTCTATTTTTTACGTGAGCTAATTCATGAGCTAGAACTCCTTTAAGTTCTTCTTTGTCTAAAACTTTTAGTATTCCACTAGTTACAGCTATTGCAGCATTTTGAGGATTTCTTCCTGTAGCAAAAGCATTCGGAACTTCGCTGTTAACCAAGTAAATTTTTGGCTTTGGAATTTCTGCAGTTTTACTTAATTCTTCTACAATTTTGTGAACTCCTGGAGCTTCAGTTTTGCTTACAGGTTTAGCGCCGTACATCTTTAAAACTATTTTATCACTAAACCAATAAGTTCCTAAATTCATTAGTAAAGAAAATACTAGCATTATACTTAATCCATTTATTCCGCCAAATAACTGGCCTACCCATAACAATAAGCCAGAGAGTAATCCTAGCAATAAAATGGTTTTTAGTTGATTTTTGAACATTTTATACCCCAAGAGATTTTGCATTTTCTTTCTTTATATAACTTACTAACCCTTCGATCTGTCTAAGTTTAGTTTCCTTAAATAAGTAATTGCGCAATTCGTTATTTATATTAACACTTAAACTTTGAAGATACTTTGAAAGTTTTGAGTATAATTCTTTTCCTTTAGTGTCAAGATCAGTGAGAATTATACATTCTTTATAATTTTCAGCTAATTCATCTGCAACTTCATACAATGCTTTTTTGCTTAAAACAAAAATATTTTTTATACCAAAAAACTCAAGAGCTTTCTTGTCATTCTTTCCCTCAACTATGAAAGGAAGATTTTTGTGCTTTTCTATAAGAGAAAGTAATTCTTCCATGTTTTTGTTAGTTTTGTTGCGTATTTAAAATTGTCGAAATCAATATAAACAAATAAATAATATCAAACATATATGGTTGATTTAGATTTAAGTGTTCTATTAAAACATTACAAAAGGAAGGAAGTTCAAGAATTAATAGTGGAGCATGCAGAAAATAAAGAAATTGCTATAAAATATCAGGAAGGGTTTGGTAAAAGACCAGATGTTTTGCAATACCCGAATGATGTGCTCGAATTTGTTAAAAAGGGAGCCACTAGTTTCCACTCAAGTGAAGAAATATGGTTCAATCCATTACAATTAAGCACTCAATTAAAAAAAAATGAAATTGATGAATTGAGAAAAGGGTGGGATTTAGTTCTTGATGTTGACTCAAAAATTTTTGAGTATTCTAAAATAACTGCTAACTTAATAATTCAAGCATTGGAACATCACGATCTAAGTTCTTTCTCAATAAAGTTTAGCGGAAATAACGGATTTCATATAGGTGTACCTTTTGAAAGTTTTCCTGAAAAAGTTCATGAAATAGAAACAAGACTTTTGTTTCCAGAAGGTCCTAGAAGAGTTGCAAGTTATTTGAAACAAATGATTAAACCGCATTTAACTAAAGAACTTCTAAATTTGCATAGTTTCGAAAAAATTCAAGAAAGAAGCGGAAAGAAAAAAGAAGAATTAATGGAAAACAATCAATTCAATCCCTTTAGCGTTGTTGATATTTACACTATATTAATCTCTAGTAGACACCTTTACAGAATGCCTTACAGTTTTAATGAAAAAAGTGGATTTGTAAGTGTACCAATAAATTCTTCAAAAATTCTTAGCTTCGAGAGAGAAAAAGCAAAATGGGATGAAATAGATTTCAAAATAAAATTCATAGATCGCGCAAAAGCCAAAAAAAATGATGCAAGAAATTTATTTGTGCAAGCATTTGACAGCACAATAGAAGAAGAAAAAGTTGAGAAACAAGAAACAGTAGATTTTCAAGGAAGCGAAACTGCAATACCTGTTGAATATTTTCCACCCTGTATTAAAAATATTTTAAATGGATTAAAAGACGGAAAAAAAAGAGCGGTTTTCATTCTAACAAATTTCCTCACCTGCGCGGGGTGGAATTATGAGGATATAAAAAAATTACTAAATGAGTGGAATGAAAAAAACGAAGAAAAACTAAAAGAAGGATTAATAGAAAATCATCTCAGATATCATCAAAGAAACAAAAAAAAAATACTTCCTCCAAACTGCGACAATATGGCGTACTATAAGGGTTTGGGGGTATGCACTCCAGATAATTTTTGTTCAAAAATTAAAAATCCAGCAAATTACGCACTACTAAAACAAAAAATAATGAGTAAACAAAAATAGCTAAATTTTTACTACAAACCCAGAACCAAAAACTCCAAATTAAATTATGATGAACTTCTTTGCTACTCCTCAGTCCTGCCAAGCAAAACCTTTATAAATAAGCCGTTATTCTCAAATTAAA
>JACRAI010000048.1 GCA_016213425.1 archaeon
AATATTCATTGTTTAAATTTATTTCGATTTAAAAAGATATAAAAGACAAGTTCTTTAGTTAATTTTTTAAAAGCACGCGTTTTCTTCACTTTTATGAATGACGAAAAATATATGAGATTAGCTTTAGACGAAGCAAATACTGCATATTCAAGAGGAGATCTTCCTATTGGTGCAGTTTTAGTAATAGATGATAAAGTCGTTTCTGGAAGAAACGAATGTAAAAGTTTAGAAAACTGGCTGGCACATGCAGAAGCAAAATTACTTCACAATAACGCAGTAGACGTAAAAAAAGCAGTAAAAGAAGGAAGCGACATAGGTCTTTATACAACTCTAGAACCTTGCTTGATGTGTTTAGGAACCATAGTTCTTACAAGAATCCCGAGAATTATTTATGCTTGTCCAGATCCAAATGGAGGAGCTTGTAATTTAAGGCCTGGAGAAATAAAAGATTGGTATATTAAGAGATGGCCCGTTATCGAAGGAGGTCCTTTCAGAGAAGAGAGCTATAATTTACTCACTGCATACTTCAGAGAAAATAAAGAGACTTGGGGCAAAGTTTTAAAAAAATTTGAAGAATCAGTAAAGAATCAAACACCTGATATATATCAAGATTGATTTTCTTATAAATATTAAAAAAATTTATTAAAACATGGAGGAATAAAAAATGGCATTTGATGCAAGTTTAGATAAAGAACTGTTTGCAGAAACAGTAAATTTTGACACAACAAGAATTAAAGTGGGTGTTTACTCATATAATGAAGGCACACCAAAACTACAATTGTCGAGAGAAAACTTGGCTAGAAGTGATGGAAGTTACAGTTTTGCAAAACTGGGAAGAATGACTAAAGAAGAAGCAGAAAAAGTTCTTCCATTAATTCAAAAAGCTTTGAAAAGTATGTAAAAATGAAGTTATACTTTACTCGCCACGGAGAAACTTTAGGAAATCTTGATAAGATTTGTCAAGGGCACACTCAAGGAATTCTTACAGAGAATGGAAAAGAACAAGCAAGAAGACTTGGTGAAAGATTGAGAAATGAACATTTCAAGGCAATATATTCAAGCGATCTTCAAAGAGCAATAGATACGGCTAAATCAGTTGCTCAACATCACCAAAACACTCCTTTATATTTGGTTCAAGAATTGAGAGAAAAACATCACGGAAACCTTCAGGGAAGAAGCTTGAACGACTTGACTGAAGAAGAATTGAGATTAGATAAAATATTTGATTATCGTTCAGGAAACGGAGAATCTTGGCTGGATGTTTACAATAGAATTGTTAAATTTTTTGAAGAAATTTATTCAAAACACCAAAATGACAATGTTCTTTTCGTAACACACGGAGGAACAACAAAAATGCTGACTTGCAAGCTAAGAAACATTCCTGCAAAAAACTTTTTCAGTGTTAAAGGATTAAGCAATACTGGCTTGTCGATTTATGAAATAAACAAAAATAATTACACAGAACTTCTTCACAATTGTTTGAAACACTTGGAATAATAAATGAGATAAGTTATGTTTTTGATATCACGATGTCAAAATTCTGCTTAGTTTTGATATCATAATATCGAAACATTTATATAGTTTTGATATTCCAATATCAATATATGGATTGGAATGCAGTTATTAGCCAAAACCCGTGGTGGGAAGATGCCGCAGAAATAAACAAAGATGTTCATGTTAGTTATGCTCTTAATAAAAAACACTCTTTTATCCCTAAATTTGTTGATGGAAACCATCTTATTCTCGGCCCTAGGCAAACTGGAAAAACTACTTATTTAAAACTCTGCATAAAAGAACTTGTTGACAATGGAGTTTCAGAAAAACAATGTCTCTATTTTGTTTGCAACCTAGTCATGAATCATCAGGATATTGTTGATCTTGTTTCTTTATTTAAGAAAGCTGGCGGAAAATATGTTTTTTTGGATGAAATAAGTTTTGTTAAAAATTGGGAGCGTGCAGTTAAACAAATTCTTGAAATAAAAGATCTTAATAAAGAAATGAACTTTTACTTTACCGGATCTACTACTTTAGAGCTCCAAAAAGAAAGATTTCCTGGAAGACCAATAAAAATCAAAGAATTCTTACCTCTAAACTTCAGAGAATTTTGCAACGTCTTTGGTAGTCATTCTTTAAAAAAAGAAATTTCTCAAAAAACCAATTTAAAAGATATTGCCAAAAACATCCCAAAATTACTCATTCATACCACTGAGATCAATAAATTATTTAATTTTTTTATTCATTGCGGAGGATTTTTACGCTCCGCTTATGAATTAGTAGAAGAAGAAAAAATCAGAGAAGAAACTTTTCAAATTTACTGGGACTGGATTGCAGGAGATATTGCAAGTATTGGTTTGAGCGAGCGTACTTTAAGCGCCGTTTTAAAAGGAATTGTTAAAAGATACTCTTCATCATTCTCTTTAAGCTCTCTGGCCAAGGAAGTTGAAATTCCATCTCACATAACTGTACGTGATTACTTAGAAGTTCTTGAAAGTTTGTATGTTTTAAGAAGTTATTGGAAAGAATATGACAAAACACCTTTTTTCAAAAAAGAAAGAAAAGTTTATTTTATAGATCCTTTTATTTTTCACATAGCTTCATTTAAAACTCTTGGAATTTTGGAAGAAAATCCAAGTGAACTTCCTAAAATTGTTGAAGGAATAGTTGGAGAATGCCTAAGAAGAAACAAACTTAGTGTTAAATTTTTAAGAAGCAAAAAAGAACTTAACTTTGTTTCAGGAAGCACCGGCATAGAAGTTAAATGGCAGGAGACTGTTTCAATTAAAGATTTTCCAAATATTGACTTATCTCAAAAATTTATTTTATCAAAAAAAGATGTGAATTTAAAAGAGAAAGTTAAGATAATTCCCGTTGCAACATTTGTATTATTACTGAGTTAACTGCTTCTTTTAAGATCTAGATCTTTTCTTACTTTATCATAATATTTGTGATCTCCTAAGTGAAACTCTATGTATATTGAATTTTTGACTTTGACGAAAATTATTCTATATTCCGTGTTTCCAATACTGAATGGGTAACGAAAAGAAAGAAGTTCGCCAATAACCCACTCTTTATACTTCTTCTTAGAACCAACTAAAATGGGTTGAATTTTTTTCTGAATTACCTCTCCCACCCAATCATAAATTTTTTCCGTTTTTGTTTCGGTTAATAAACCAACTATTTGATCAAAGTTTTTTCCAAGAAATTCGACTTGGTAGTTCTGGGAAATTATTTTCTCTATGTGTTTTTTGAATTCTTCAGGGTTAACCAAATGTAACACCTTTTGTAATTACATGAGTTAAGTTATATAAAAAATTTTGTGCGTTATACTCCAGAAAATCTTTATAAAAACCTGCTTGAGTATAAAAAAACTTTTTCATATAAGATAGTTTTATTTTTTTCTTAAATAATGCAGGAGCTTCACTTTTTATGTAACCTAATATTTCTTTGTGATCAGAAAAATAGCTGACTTTTCTTGAAAGCTGGAAAGTGTCAAGCACTTCACCAGTTTTAAAATATTCTGTATAAAGCACAAGAAATCTAATACTTTTGTGAAATTTATTCTTTTGGTTTAATAAAACAGGTATTGCTTCATTGATAACCTGCCAATAATCTGCCATTGTAACTTTCAAAGGCCTCGTTGGAAGAATATTTTTAGAAATACAGCTTTTTGAGACTGAATGATAAAATAAAGAATAAAGGGTATTAAAATCAATAACTGTAATTTTTACTTTTTTATTTTTCACTCTTAGCGTTTTCTTTGATCTAGAAACCACAAAAAGATCAATATCTTCATATTTATCCTTAAATAAGAAAGACCCGCTAATAAAACAATGTTTCACAGGGATTTGATCTAGAATCTTCTCTGCCTCGATAAGTCTCTCCTTGAGAAGTGATTCATTGTGAGGGTTATAGATTATCATAATATTACTTAAAATATATATTAATTAATAAAGCTTTCTAAATTTATCAATTTATATAAAAAAAGTAATATAAAAAGGTATAAATTTATAATAAGGAAAACAAAAAAGAAACACAAACTGAGCTGGCTCAGTTGTGCACATTTGAGCTTACTTAAATTGTGAAATCAATTCTTCATGTATTCTATCACTTTCTTCACGTATTCTGAGCAATTAATTCCGTCATTTACTGTGTACCCTGTGTACTGTCTTACTAGGTCTCCTGTTAGTGGGACTGGTTTTTCTTTTCTTTCAACTGCTTTTGATCCTTCTAGCACTACTTTTTCTATTCCTTTTTTTACTAGATCTGCTGCTTCAGTCCATCCTAAGTAATCTAGCATCATTGCTCCGGACAGTGTTACTGAGCTAGGATTTGCTTTGTCTGGTGGAAGTGTTGGTGCTGTTCCGTGAGTTGCTTCAAATATTGCACATTCATCACCAATGTTTGCTCCTGGCGCTACACCTAATCCTCCAACAAGTGCTGCTAAATCATCACTTAAGTAATCGCCGTTAAGATTAGGACATGCTAGCACTCCGTAATCTTGAGGTGTTTGCTGGACTAATTGAAGCATTGCATCAGCGATTCTGTCTTTCAAAACTATTTTTCCTTTAGGAACTTCCCAGTTGACTAAATCTTTTTCTGCAATTACTTTATCCTGAAATTCATCTCTTGCAACTTCGTAAGCCCATTTCAAGAATGCTCCTTCCGTGTACTTCATTATGTTTCCTTTGTGGACTACTGTTACACTTTTGTATCCGTGATCTATTGCGTATTTTATTGCATTTCTGACTAATCTTTTTGTTCCT